>PYEQ01000039.1 GCA_003017785.1 filamentous cyanobacterium CCP5
GCCGAGGTTAGGCCAGTCAGGGGCGGTGTGCATGTGGGGGGCAGCCACCCGGAAATGGTCTTCGAGGACCGCCATGTCGCGAAACATCACCGAGGCGCAGGTTTTGGTGACGTACAGCCACTTTTGCGGGTTGAAGGTGACCGAATCGGCCTGTTCGATACCGGCAAGGCGGTGGCGGTGCTGGTCGGAGAACACCAGCGCTCCACCGTAGGCACCATCGACATGGAACCAGAGGTCGTTTTCGCGGGCAATATCGCCAATTTCTCCCAGGGGGTCGATATTACCCGTGACTGTCGTGCCAGCGGTAGCCAGCACCATGAACGGATACTGACCGTTCTCGCGGACCTGCTGGAGGTGAGATCGCAGCACCGCCCCATCCATCTGGCCTTTTTCGCTGGTGGGAATGGCGATCGCCCCCTCTGTGCCCAGTCCGGCCACCATCGCCGCTTTTTGGACTGAGCTATGGGCCAGTTCTGAGGTCAGCACCACCGGGGCTTTGCCGAAGGGCATCAGTCCAGACTCTAAAACCCCCAGCTTGGCGTTGCGGGCCACGATTAGCGCCTGCAAGTTGGCCAGACTGCCACCGCTGACCAGCACGCCCCCGGACTTATCGCCCAGACCAAACATTCGAGCGATCTCCCCCATCAGCAGGGTTTCCAGCCGAGAGAGCACCGGCGACATCTCGACGCTGAGCAGGTTGTTGTTGAGGGCGGCGGCTACCCAGTCTCCCAGCATGGAGAACGTGCTGGGCATCGGATCCATGTGGCCCATGTAGCCGGGATGGGCCGGGTTCATGGACTGGGCCATGAGGTGCTGGATTTGCGCCAGCAGGTCGGTGACGGCAACCGGGGCAATGGGAATCCGTACCTGCGGTGCCTGACTCACCTCCGGCAGGGGACTGGTGGTAGCAGCCCCGCTCAAATAGTCGAGAATCTGCTGACTCACCTGCTGAAGCAGAGGGGCGATCGCCGCGCGATTTCTTCCAAAGGGATCGACAAATGCAGTGGGCGGCAGGTTAGACACGTTCACACAGACCTCACGGGAACACTGCTTTGATCTTGGCATTTCGGCGGCCAGAACTGGCCTGAAAGCTGGCCAAGCTACAGACAGGGAGCAGTTATCAGGCCAATCCGAAGTCCCACTCTGCGAGGCGATGCGCAGCGCTAAATCACCTTTGACAAACCAACCCTTCCGCGAGGTCCAGGGCGGCTCTGGTTCTTGGCCAACCTTCGGTTGGACGGTCCTGGTCGCAGGGGAGCCGAGGGTCAGGAGATCCACCCGGGCAGCAAATTTGGCTTGTATAGCCATCTTGGGGTCGGTCAGGACATTTGTAAGAGGGTGAGAACGGTCAAACGCTTGAACGTTAAGTTTGAGAATTGTCCTAACCCACCCGTTGGCTGCTATAGAACTGATTGTGGTCTTACCAGCGGTTTTAGCAAAAGAGCATTTACAGGAAACCTCCACGACGAAGCCTAAAAACCAAAATCCCCCTTAAAAAGCGGCCGCTTATCCCCAAACACCCGTCACCCTGGAACCAGCATGTCTACAGCCCCAACCACCATGTCAACCTTCAACTGGAAACAGCTACAAAACGGTTCCGACATTCGCGGGGTCGCTTTAGACGGCATCCCTGGCGAACCCGTCAACCTCACCCCAGAAGTGGCCTGCACCCTGGGTGGCGCGTTTGCTCAATGGCTGGCCCAAACTCTAGGCAAAGCCCCCGTAGAGCTGACGGTTGCGATCGGTCGCGATAGTCGCCTGTCTGGGCCGGACCTGATGGCAGCAGCGATCAAGGGGCTATCGGCCATGGGTGCTCAAGTCTACGACTGCGCCCTGGGTTCCACCCCGGCGATGTTCATGAGCACCGTGATTCCTGGCTTTGAGTGTGATGGGGCGATCATGCTCACCGCCAGCCACCTGCCCTGGAATCGCAACGGCATGAAGTTTTTCACTCGCCAGGGCGGGGTGGATAAGACGGATATTAACGCGATGCTAGCCCTGGCCGAAGCCGGACAGTTCAAGCAGGCCGCCGCCCCCGGCCACATTGAGTCCCGCGATTTAATTTCGGCTTATGCGGACGGGCTGGTGCAGCAGATTCGCCAGTCGGTAAAGCACCCTGAGAATTTCAATCAGCCCCTCAAAGGCCTGAAGGTAATTGTGGACGCAGGCAACGGGGCCGGGGGCTTCTACGCTTCCAAGGTGCTGGAACCCCTGGGGGCCGACACCACCGGTAGCCAGTTCCTAGAACCGGATGGCACCTTCCCCAACCACGTCCCCAATCCGGAAAACGCAGCGGCAATGGCAGCCATCTGCAATGCTGTCGTTGAACATAAAGCTGATTTTGGCCTGATTTTCGACACCGACGTAGACCGGGGCGCGGCAGTGGATCACACCGGGCGAGAACTCAACCGCAACCGGCTAATTGCCTTGATTAGCGCGATCGCCCTGCAAGAACATCCCGGTTCCACGGTCGTCACCGACTCGATCACCTCCGAGGGGCTGACCCGGTTCATTGAGGAAGACTTGGGCGGCAGTCACCACCGCTTTCGTCGGGGCTACAAGAACGTGATCAACGAGGCGATTCGGCTAAACCGAGCGGGGCAGGAATGCTGGCTGGCGATCGAAACCTCTGGCCACGGCGCAATGAGAGAAAACTACTTCCTCGACGATGGGGCCTATCTGGTCAGCAAGCTGCTGGTGGAACTGGCCCGCTGTCGGCTATCGGGAAAATCCCTGCCGGATCTGATTGCTAACCTGCAAGAACCGATTGAGAGCGAAGAGTTTCGCCTGAAGATTTTGGCGGAGAATTTCAAAACCCACGGCCAGGAGGTGATTAGCAAGCTAGAGGCGTTTGTCGCCACTCAAGACGGCTGGGAAATCGCCCCCAACAGCTACGAAGGCGTCCGCGTTCGCTGCCAAAATCCAGCAGAACAGGGCTGGTTCTTGCTGCGGCTATCCCTCCACGACCCAGTGCTGCCCTTAAATGTGGAGTCCAACATGGAAGGTGGTGTGGAGCAAATCGTGGCCAAGCTGCGATCGTTTTTGAAAGCTATTCCCAAGTTAGATTTGTCGGCTTTGGGATAGATCAATCGCGGTAACGGCATTCCATAGAAAATTCCCATTAGTATCGAAGCAGAAGCTCGGTTTTCGCATCATGCAGCGCCCTATCTATCTCGGCTTGCTAGTCACAGCTCCCCTACTTCTAGCCTGTGGTTCGGCAGAAATTGTGAGCGATGCGGACCAGCAGGCGGCCCAGGAACTACTCGAAACGGGGCAGTTGCTCTATGCCGAGGGAGACACGACCAGTGCTTTGATCAACTACCGAGATGCCATTGACCGAAATCCTAATAACCCGGTTGCCTATGCTAATCGGGCAGGGCTTCTGGCCGCCCAGCAAAACTACCCCAAGGCGATCGCCGACTACACCTGCGCCATCAACCTCAATCCAGAATTGGCCGGAGCCTATGGAGGACGGGGGCTGGCCCGTCACTACAACGGTGACACCAATGCCGGAGTCGACGACCTCTGGCAGGCGGCCCAGCTATTTCGAGATCAGGGTCGCATGAACGACTTTTACGCCACTATTGGCATCATTCAGCGGCTCGCTCCATAGCTGTCAGAACCACAGTCTCAACCCTTGCAAAAGTGCTAAATTGGGCCTCAATCTGACAGGTGAGGAATCCGCCTTGGCTACGCTGCTGGTAAAAAATATTCATACCCTGGTGACGATGGACGAACAGCGGCGGGAGATCCGCCACGGCGCTCTGTTCGTTCGCGACAACGTAATCGAGCAGGTGGGGACCACCGCTGAGCTGCCAGATGCTGCCGATGAAGTGCTGGACTTGGGCGATCGCCACGTCGTCCTCCCCGGCTTAGTCAACACCCACCACCATTTCTTCCAGACCCTCACCCGGGCCGTCCCCGGCGGCCAAAATTCCTCTCTCTTCGGCTGGCTTACTTCCCACTACTACCTGTGGAAGAACCTGTCCTCCGAGGCAATCAAAGTCAGCGCCCAGATGGCCGCCGCCGAGCTGATGCTCTCCGGCTGCACCACCGCCAGCGACCACCTCTACATCTATCCCAACGACTGCACCCTCGACGACGAAATTGAGGGCATCGCCGAAATTGGTCTGCGCTTCCACGCCAGTCGGGGCAGCATGAGCCTGGGGGAAAGCAGCGGCGGCCTACCCCCCGATGCCCTGGTAGAACAAGAAGACTTTGTCCTCAAAGACTCCCAACGGCTGATCGAGCAGTACCACGATACCCAGCGCCATGCCATGCTGCGGATCACCCTGGCCCCCTGTTCGCCGTTTACCGTTTCCACCGACCTGATGCGGGAATCAGCGAAAATGGCCCGGGCCTATCAGGGGGTGCGCCTCCACACTCACCTAGCGGAAAACAACTCTGACATCGAGTACAGCCAGGAAAAATACGGCCAGCGCCCCGGTGACTACGCGCGATCGGTAGGCTGGCTGGGGGACGATGTGTGGCACGCCCACTGCGTCAAGCTCAACGACAGCGAAATTCACACCTTTGCCCACACCGGCACCGGAGTCGCCCACTGCCCCTGTAGCAACATGCGTCTGGCCAGCGGCATTGCCCCGATCCGCAAAATGCTGGATCAGGGGGTGCCGGTGGGGATCGGGGTAGACGGGTCTGCCTCTAACGACGCCGGACATCTGCTGCAAGAAGCCCGCACTGCCATGCTGCTGGCCCGTGTCCGGGACGAAGATCCGGGAGCATTGAGCGCTCGTCAAGCCCTGGAAGTGGCCACCCGGGGTGGAGCCAGGGTGCTGGGGCGAGACGACATTGGCTATCTGGCCCCTGGCATGGCAGCGGATTTTATCGCGGTCAATGTAGATACCCCGGCCCTAGCCGGGTCGCTCCACGACATCACCGCCGCCCTGATGTTCTGCCAAATCGACCGGGTTGCCTATAGCTATATCAACGGCCGACGGGTGGTCGATCAAGGGCAGCTGACCACCCTCGATCTGCCCCAGCTGGTCGAACGGCACAACCAGATTTCCCTGGCTTTAGCAGACGAATAGCCCTCAGGTTGAAGCCACGGGGGCAGCTAGGCATCAGGCTTGACTCCATAGGCGCGCATCGCTCCGGCAATTTGCGAGGCTTCTGTAGTTCCTGCCATCAGGTGGTAGCTAGGCGCGACAATTGGTTCGATGGTCTGGACCTGCACGGTAATAATGTTGCGGATGGGGAACAGTCCCTGGGTAATTTGCTCTAGCGGAACTTCTAACTGGGAGAAGCGGGGGGATTTGGGTCGAACAATTTCCGCCCTCCCCTTGAGCTTGTAGCCTTTCTGCACAAAGATATCCACGAAGCTAACGCAGACCTGAGGATTGCCCCGGATGTTGCGATCGCTCTGAGGAGAAGCAATGTTAGCGATCAGCAGCCCTTCAGACCCATGGGCGCAGAAGACCTCCTTAGGGGAGACATTGGGCATGCCGTCGCGATCGATGGTCCCCAGCCAGCACAGCACGCTGCGATCGATAGAGTGGAGCACGTCAATCGTTAGCATGTTTGAACATCAGCAAGGTTCTGGCGGTTACAGCCTTTGAGCACCCTAAATAGCTGCTCAACCCGCTGGAGATCTTTAATTCCAGGAGAAACTTCAAGGCCGCTGGAGAGATCAATGCCGTCGGGGGCCAGCCGAGTCAGGGCCACAGCTATGTTGTCAGGGTTGAGGCCCCCGGCGAGCAGCCAAGGACAGCCAGGACGAAACGATTCGAGACTGTCCCAGTCCAGGGTCTGCCCCGTACCCCCCAGCATCTGTGGATGGTAGGCATCTAGGAGCAGAGCATCCACCACGGCGGCATAGGTCTGCACCTGATCCAGATCGGCTGAGTCTCGGATTCTCAGAGCCTTGATAATGCGCTTTCCCGGTGAATGGACCTTCACCTGCTGACAAAATGCCGGGGATTCGCTGCCGTGAAGCTGGATGCCGCTGAGATTGGCCTGGGCAGCCGTAGCCTCCAGGGTGGAGAGTTCAGCGTTGGCAAAAACCCCGACGGTTTCTATGGACGCATCGAACTGGGCATGGATCTGGGCAGTGATGGCGGCGATCGCCCCTGGTTCTATATAGCGCGGGGATTTTCTAACACAGATAAACCCGAGAGCCGTAGCCCCTGCATGGGCGATGGCGATTGCCTGATCCACCCGAGTAATGCCACAAATCTTGACCTGCATGTTAACTCTGTTGAACAAATCCCCTGGGCGATCCCGCCGTTTTTTATAATCCGTGATGATCATAAATCTTTCTATAGAATTCAGGAGATTAAAACCTTGCTGACCGCAATTCTGGCGCAGACTGTCCCGAATACTCCCGAGTGGTCCTACAAAGTGGCCTTGATTATGATTATGTGCAATTTGCTGGTGCTGTTTATTGGCAAATATGCCATTCAAAAACCAGGGGCCGGCCCGGCTATCCCCGCCAGCCTGCCGCTCGTATTCGAAGGTTTCGGTCTGCCCGAGCTCTTAGCCGTAGGCAGTTTCGGCCACATCCTGGGGACCGGCATGATTTTAGGCATGGGCAATGCTGGCTTGCTGTAGGGCGATCGCCATCCAGCTCTCTTAAATTCCTCACTGTTCCCTCACATTTAGCAATTCATCAGGATGGTGTAGCCGCCATCCTTTTTTTCTGAGATTTTTTACAGTGATGGAAGGACCGTAATAGATGGGTGAAATTCCCCCTTCGTTGGGGTCCAATCCCCTGATTACAATGAATACATGGTAAAGCGAAGATCGCTGACAACCATGCTAAGCCAGTCGAAAAAGGATTTAGAGCTATGCAGTCCGGTTGGCGTGTAGGAACGATTTTAGGGATTCCCTTTTACATCGACACCTCCTGGTTTCTGATTTTGCTGCTGGTGACCTATGTCTACGGCACCGATCCAAGCTGGCAGGCAACCTGGGGCAGTCTTGCCTGGGTCATGGGGTTTGGCCTGACGTTGCTGCTATTTGGCTCTGTACTGCTCCACGAACTGGGGCACAGCATTGCGGCCTTGCGGCAGGGCATCACTGTCAATTCGATCACACTATTCCTGTTTGGCGGAATTGCCTCCATTGATCGCGAATCTAAAACCCCAGAAGCAGCGTTCAAGGTAGCGATCGCGGGTCCTCTAGTCAGCTTTGGCCTGTTCATAGCTCTCAGTCTTTTGGCCGCTTCGGCTGTCCTGCCTGAAGCCGCCCAGGTGGTGGTGGCAAATGTAGCCCAAATTAACCTGGTATTAACCCTGTTCAACCTGATTCCTGGCCTCCCCCTAGACGGCGGACAGGTCCTCAAGGTAATCGTCTGGAAAATTACCAAGAGCCGCACTAAGGGCATCCGCTGGGCGGCCAATTTTGGTCAGCTACTCGGCTGGGGAGCCGTGGCCCTGGGCCTATTCTCCGCGCTGGCCTATCAAAACTTCTCTGGCTTCTGGATCGCCGCCATTGGCTGGTTTGCGGTGCGCAATGCTGCCGCCTACAATCGCGTCACTGACCTGCAGGAAGCCATGACCCATCTCAGCGCCGCCGACGCCATGGGTCGCGACTTTCGAGTCGTCGATGCCCATATGACCCTGCGCCAGTTCGCCGATGACTATGTGCTGCAGGACAACCGCCCTGGGATCTACTTCGCCGCCTCCGAAGGACGCTATCGAGGACAGGTGTCCCTCGACGACCTGCGCAATACCGAGCGCAGCCAGTGGGATATGCTCACCCTGGAAGACATTGCTCGGCCCCTACTAGATATTCCTTCGGTGCGGGAACAAACCGGATTACCCGCCGTGATCGATCAGCTTGAGCAAATTTCCCTACCTCGGATTACCGTGCTTTCCCCGGCTGATGCGGTAGCCGGCACCATTGATCGCGGCGACATCGTCCGGGCGATCGCCCAGCGCATGGGCCTATCCGTTTCAGACGCTGTCATTAAGCGCATCAAAGAAGAAGGCCAGTATCCGCCGGGGCTGCAAATTGCGGCGATCGCTAAGGCGGCCAGTGAGGGATAAGGACAACTAGCTAGCGTTAAAAGCCATCTGCCAGAAAGACTGTTCTAAATCGGCTACCCGCAAAAATGCCGCTTCAGCTTGGGACTGCACATCTGCTGAGGCAGTTTCGAGAGCGGCATCAGCCTGACGCGCTAAAAGATCAACGTAGTCGCTAAATCCAGGATTACCCCAGCGATCAGCAAATTCAGTATACGGATCGGCCATCGGCCCCGGCTGCTGCCAGCCCAAGTTGTAGGCATATTCAATCGCCCAAAAAGCCATTGCCTGCACCGGATAGGCGGTGGTCACCAGACTAGTCATAAATTCGCAGTATTGCTGACAGGTGCGCTGGCGGGGCTGGGATAGATCTAAAGTTCGTTCAGCGGCTTTATCTTGAAACCACAGCAGTTCGTCTTTAAGAGCGCCCAGGCCTCCTAACAGAGTATCCATATGGGCATCGGGAGCGGCTGCCAGCAGGCGACCAGCCATGCGGGTAAAGTCTTTGACGAACAGATAATCTTGCACCAGCCAGGTATTGAACTGGGCTGGCTCGATAGTGCCGGCCTTGCACCCCTCTAAAAACGGATGGACCGTGGCCTGAGCCCAGGCAGGGGCGTGGGTCTGAAGCAGATACTGGCAGTTGATGGACATAATTTATAGAACTATCGGGGCCGATATACCTTAGCAAGGACCGCTGGAGGCTAGGACCTGCCAGCAGCCATATCACCCCTTAGCCGTCAACGATATCGAGCAGCTCAAGCACCACTCCGTTAGTCCAGCCAAAGCCAACCTCATTGCTACTGTAGCCAAAGTGGATTTCGTCAGAGACCTGGGACGAACAGCGCTTCACATCGTATTTTTCGACCAGAGTGCCGGTGCGTTCGAACTCCTGAACCACCATGGTCAGAAATTTACTAGCAATTCGCCGGGCGGCAGTTTCGTGTCCGCTGCGCATGAGACCTTGAACCGCAAATAGCTGAAGGGGGGCCCAGCCAAAGGGAGCATCCCACTGGTTGCCTGAGACATGGGTGCTGGTCAGCAGTCCCCCCGGGGCCTCCATCTGATCAAGATGGGCTACGAGGCGCTGCCCCTGATGTTCAGAGGCAATGCCGGCCCACAGGGGCATAAAGGCGGTGGCAAATTTGTAGCCGCGACGCTGGTGGGTAGTCACGTTGTAGTCAAAGTAAAACCCCTCAGTTTCGTCCCACAGATAGTGATCTATCAGGCCATGGCGAGTCTCCGATCGCGCCTGCCAGAGGTCTGCTGAGGACGGGTGCCCCAACAGCTGATGGATCTGGGCGATATCGCGCTCCATTTGATAGAGCAGCACGTTGAGGCAGACGGGCAGGTGATGAATTACATCGGCACTGAAGGGACCAAAGCGATTGGTGATGTCAAAGCCGGATTCCCGCATGGAGCGATCGCCCTGATAGAACAAATCGGTGAGCTGATCGGCCTCGGCATCGTAGAACAGAGAGACATCGTAGTCAGAAACTGGATGATCTCGAAAATACTCCCGGACCCGGTCATAGTGAGTGCGACCGCCCTCATCCCGTTCAGAAGCAATCACCTCCGGGGCCGGGCCCTTACCCAGGGCGTGATAGCGAGATAACCCCGTAGCCGCATGAAAATGGGGCGGCACCATCCAGTAGTAGTAGTAGCGCTCGACCACGGGCAGCACGGCTTCTAGCCAGCTGATGTCCTGGGTCTGGGCAAAGACCGCCATGACCATCAGGGAAAGAACTGGCGGCTGCGATCGCTCCAGCATGTAGGTCCGGTTAGCATTGAGCACGGTGCCGTAGTGGTGCACCTGGTAAATGAACTGATCGACCATGCTCTTAGCCATGGGGAGCTGGCCATCTCGCAGCAGCCCCAGCACAATAAAATAGCTGTCCCAGCCATACATTTCGTTGAACCGGCCTCCAGGCACCACATAGTCATGGGGCAGGTACAGCAGGCCGTGTTCTTCAATCTGGCTGAGGTCCGGGGGCAGAACTCTCAGATCGATTTGGGCGTATTCCTCTGGGTCGAGGGCCGCTCGTAGAGCACCTTCAACCGCCGCAAGACTTTCTTGGGCCGAAATGTAGACTGGCCAGCGCTTACCGGGTATGTGCTCAACTTTTTCGTCCCGCGCTGCCTCCAGAATGTGCTCCAGGGAGCGAGACAGGGTGTGCCAGTGGGCACGAATATAGCTGCGAACCGGATTGACCTGCTCTGGACTAAGCGGCAGAACAGGCAACAGCGCTGTATGAGCCATCACGAGGGTAAATAAATGTAACCACTCGTTCCAAACTAGCGAGAATCTGTACTAACAAGCAAGGCCACCGGAAAGCTTTGCAGAATCTTGCCCACCACCAGCCGGGGGATGTTCTCGAATTCTTGATAGGTTAAACAGTCACGCCAGGGGCCTTTGAGCTTTTTGGGCAGCACCACCGCCGTATCCCCCCAGATCTTCTCCGTCAGCGGTTCTTGTTCAGGCTCAATGAGGGAGGTCAAGAAGCGAGGGGCGATCGCCACCGCAGCCTGGCCTTTCTGATAGCGGGCAAAGGCGATCACATGATCAGCCTGGGCGCCCTCTACGGTGAGGGGAATATAGTCACCGTGGGCAAAGAGATCGCCCAGGGCCTGCCGCGCCGCCAGACCCTGGGCGATCAAGAACAGCTTCATCCGTCCGTCGTCCCGAGTCGCGTGGAGGTCTGAGAGCAGGCTGGCGATATCCGTTTGCCGGCGGCGTTTAATTTCTTGCAAAAATGAGAGTCGCTCCTGGTAGTCCACGGGGCGACGATTATCTGGATCCACCAGGCTCAAGTCCCATAGTTCCGTGCCCTGATAAAAGTCGGGCACCCCCGGCACCGCTAGCTTGAGCAGGGTCTGGGATAGGGAGTTATAGGTGCCATAGGTGGCTATTTTGCGCTGGAAAGGCTGGAACTCTTTCAGAAAATCGTTTTTGGGGTCGGGCTTGAGGATTTTCTCCACAAAGCTGACGAAGCCCTCTTCATATTCTGAGTCAGGCCGTAGCCAGGCCGTATACACCTTGGCTTCCCGGACGGCTTTAACTACATAGTCTTTGACTCGCTCCACCATCTGCTGATAGATTTCAGGGTCCGTGTCAAAGGGGAATACCCCCAAAAGGGTCTGATAGAGGAAATATTCATCGTTAGCGTCGGGAATTACCCGCTTTTCTGCCACTTGCTTAAACGCTTCGTTGAGATGCCGCCATCGGAGCACCTGCTGCTGCCACTCCTCGGGGATTTCCGAAAGCACATTGAGCCGGGCTCGAATGTCTTCACTGCGCTTTGTGTCATGGGTCGAAGATGCATTCAGCTTATGGGGCCAGGTTTGCAGCTGTTTTCGGTTGTAGTCGTGAAAAGCCTTGAGGGAAAGCCCAAACTGGCCGGGATGGCCGCCCACCTCATTCAGGGAAATCAGCCGGTTGTACACATAAAACAGAGTGTCTTCGACCCCTTTGGCCATTAGGGGCCCAGAAAATTGCTGGAACCGCATGGCAAAATGCAGCCACTGGGCTTTGTCTTCCTCCGTAAAGAAGTCCTCAAAGTCCAGCAGCAGAATTTTCTCAATTAGGTTGAGCTCGTTGAGCAACTGCGGAATTTGGGCCTTGCTGTTCTGAATTGCCTGGGTAATGTAGGCCCGATCGCGATCGCTAATCGTTTCATTGTTGATATAGGTGCAGTACACCGGAAACTGCACCAGCACTTCTAGAATGCTTTTCTTCAGGCCGCTGAAGGTAAAGTCCCGACCGTATCGGTACTTGCCGGCGATGCGCTTGAGCATCTGGGCCAGATTGTCCACATCGCCCACCAGGCTAGTTTCGGCAATCAGCCGCTTTTTCTGAATTACCCATTCCTCATAACGGGGCTGGAGCCCCGTAAACCGCTCATAGATAGCATCAAACGCTGATTCGTGATCCCTCTGGCAGAACAGGCTGTTAATGTGATTCAGGCAGTCGTAGCCGGAGGTACCCTGGAGAGGCCAGTCGGCGGGCAGATCCTCGTGAAGCTCTAAGATTTTCTCTGCCACGATATAAATATCACCAAACTTGGTGCGTAGCCGCCGCAGATATTGCTCCGGGTCGTACAGCCCGTCTAGGTGGTCAATGCGCAGACCATCCACCTGACCTGACTTCACCATCTGGCCAATCAGAGAATGGGTTTTCTGAAAAACTTTTAGGTCCTCGACTCGCACACAGATGAGCTCATTGACCGTGAAAAACCTGCGGTAGTTAAGCTCTTCGGCCCCGACTTTCCAAAAGCTGAGGCGAAAGAACTGATCTGCTAGCAGCCCATCTAAAAGTTCATGGCGATCGGCCGCGTCCGTTTCCCCGTTAAAGATACTGACATTCCGTTGAATAAATCGCCTGACCTGAGGATTTTGGTTGTAAAGCTCCCAGAGTAGCTCTTTGACAAATTCACTCTGTTCCTTGCGCTCTCGGCCCGTAGTCTCAGTGGAGATATTCTTCACCATGTAGAGCAGGCCCAGCAGCTTGATGAAGTCGGTGTCGCTGCGGCCCAGGCTGCGAGCCAGCCAGTCCAGTTCGTAGTTCAAGATACTGGCATAGGACTCAATCCGCAGGGGAATTCGGAGATTGTAATAGTTCACCGTCAGCCCAGCCGCGTCGTAGGCCAGGGTGATCTCACCGCTTTCTAAACAGCGCCCGTAGAACTGCCCCAACATTGGGGTCAAAATCTTGCCCCGAAAATCATCGTAAGGATGTTCCCATTCCACATCAAAAAAGTCGCTGTATTCAGAATGGGGACCATGCTCCAGGATATCCACCAGGAGAGGGTTCTCGGTGTCGTAGGCCATATGGTTAGGGACAATGTCTTGAATCCAGCCCATGGCCTGATCGTGGAGATCATGAATCAACTGGTTGAAGTCGGCCTCAGAACCTAGCTCCGGATTGAGCTGTCCTGGATCCACTACGTCATAGCCGTGGCTGCTGCCGTGGCGGGCTTTGAAAATGGGCGAAGCGTAGACATGGGAGATACCTAATTCAGCCAAATAGGGCAGAATCTGGCGGGCAGACTGGAAGTCAAATTCAGGTCGAAACTGGAGACGATAGGTGGCAACGGGGATATTCATGGGGCAGCGCCTCTGGGAAGCTAAGGGGCGATCGTCGCATCATAAACCACAAAACTGTGGGGCTGAAGCTTCAAGGGGGCAGGGTGCAGCTGCTGGGGGACCAGGCTGCCAGGGCCTAGCCATTCTGGAGCCGCTGAGTCCAGCCGTAAATGCCAGGAACCTTCAATAACCGGAGTAAACTCCACCTGAATAGGCTGAAAATTCATCAAAGCTAAAATTTGACCGGTTGGGCTCCACCGTTGGAGACAAATCACCCCAGATGGTTCTATTAGGTGGGCACTCAGATTTTTACGGCTGTGCCCTTGCAGTGCAGGGGCTTCTCGCCGCATCCGAATCAGTCGCCGGTAAAACTGCCAGAGCATGCCGTGGGCGCCCTGATTGTGCAGGTGCCACTGAAGCTGGCATTTGGCAAAGGTTTCTGTACTAGCAGCATCCGGTGGATCCCCTAGATCGTGAAAGGCGGCAAACTCGCGCTTGCGTCCTTCTCGCACGGCCGCCACTAAATCCTGATCCCCATGGCTGATGAAATACAAAAACGGCTGGGTTTCACCATATTCCTCTCCCATGAATATCAGAGGCAGATAGGGGGAGAGCAGCACTGTCCCCGCTGCTAGCTTTTGGGCTTCCAGAGAGACTAGGGTACTGAGCCGCTCCCCGAGCATGCGGTTGCCGACCTGGTCGTGATTTTGGCCACACACCACAAACTGAGAGGGCGGGCAGTCGCTCGCATCGCTACCATGAAAGCGACGGCGGTGGGGGGAGTAGGTCCAGTCGTAGACAAAACTATCTTCAAGGGCCTTGGCCATTTGATCGAGGCGGCCGAAGTCTTCGTAATAGCCCTGTCCTTCACCGGTCAGTAGGGCGTGGAGGCTGTGGTGAAAGTCGTCGCACCACTGGGCTGCAATCCCATGGCCGCCCTTTTCGGGAGAATGAATGACCCGCACATCGTTGAGGTCGCTTTCGGCAATTAGATAGGCTGGAAAAGCACGCGTGGTGGCAAAGGCATCGGTCCTGTCCTGCATTTCTGCCAGTACGTGCCGGGCTCCGCAGTCATAGATGGCGTGGATGGCGTCTAGGCGCAGAGCGTCTATGTGATATTCCCGCAGCCAGAACAGGGCATTGGCGATCGCGAAGTGGCGCACCCCTTGGCTGTAGGCGTCATCATAATTAATTGCCGATCCCCAGGGGGTATTGTAGGTGTCAGTGAAGTAAGGTCCAAAATCCGCCGTGTAGTTGCCCTCGGGCCCAAAGTGGTTATAGACCACGTCCAGGATGACGGCTAGGCCCTGCTGGTGGCAAGCATCGACTAGGCGTTTGAGCCCTGCCGGTCCCCCATAGCTAGTCTGTACCGCATAGGGATAAACCCCGTCGTAGCCCCAGTTGCGATCGCCGGGGAACTGGGCCACTGGCATGATCTCCACGGCGGTAATGCCGAGATCTTTGAGCACAGGCAGACGCTCAATCACTCCATCAAAATCACCTTCGGGAGTGAAGGTACCCACGTGTAGCTCATAGATGACGTAGTCCTGTAGGGCCACGCCGCGCCAGTCGCCGTCCTGCCAGCGATGGGCGCTGTGATCGACGACGGCAGAGGGCCCATGTACCCCCTCGGGCTGTAGCTGGGAAGCCGGATCAGGACGTTCGAGTTGGCCATCTAAAATATAGCGATAGCGGCAGCTGGGAACCACCTGGTCCACCTCTGCCTGCCAGTAGCCTCCCGGTACACGCTCCATGGCTACCTGACGGGGCTGCGGATCGAGCAGATCCACGGCCATCTCCTGGCGTTCGGGAGCCCAGACAGAAAATCGACAGCGACCGTCCCCGAGATAGCTTGCTCCAATACTCATGTCGCTTTGGTAAGACTCCACCGTGAT
>PYEQ01000605.1 GCA_003017785.1 filamentous cyanobacterium CCP5
CCGCCATACTCAGGGACACTTCTAATAGGTCGCGAAAGGCTCCCCAGCCTGACAGGCTAATCCCGCCCACGACGACGATCGCCACCAGAATCAGCGACCCCATTACTAGGACGTTGCCCAGCTGCCCCATGCGCTCCTGGAGGGGGGTCGGCTCCGACTCTACCCCCTGGATCATGGCGGCGATTCGCCCCAGCTCAGAGTTCATACCAGTGCGGGTGATCAGCACCGTGCCCCGGCCCTGCACCACTTCGGTACCCTGGAAGACTAGATTCTTGCGATCGCCCAGGGAGGTTTCTTCTTCCAGCACGGCCCCGGCCTGCTTGTTCACCACCTGGGCTTCGCCGGTCAGGGCTGACTCCCGCAGTTGCAAATTCACGGCCTCCACCAGCCGACCGTCGGCGGGCACCTGCACTCCAGCCTCAATCTGGAGCACGTCCCCAGGCACCAGATCCTGGGCGGGCACTTCCTGCAGTCGGCCCTCCCGCATTACCCGCACGTTGGGGGTGGAGAGCTGTTTTAGGGCGGCTAAAGCCTTTTCCGCCCGACTTTCTTGCAGGTAGCCCAGCACCCCGTTGAGGACGACAATTGCGGAAATGGCGATCGCGTCTTTGGGCACTTCCCCCGCTTCTAAAGACAGCACTGCCGACACCACCGCTACCGCAATCAGCATCAGCAGCATGATGTTGGTGAACTGATCTAGCAAAATCCGCCAGCGGCTGCGCCCTCCGGTGGTTTCTAGCTCATTGGGGCCGTAGGTTTCCCGCCGCTGAATCACCTCTTGAGGGCTGAGGCCGGAACTGCGATCGCTCTCTAACAGCGCTAATGCCTGATCGGGGGAGGTGGTGTGCCAAAGCTGGCTGGAGAGGTCAGGCATCGGGGACTTGGGAGTAGAAGTTCGCTAGGCAATGCTCCCATGGTATAGAGGGATCGGGGCTTTGGGACTTAAATCATCTTCACTATGTGTCCAGGGATAGAGCCTTCACCCCGGAAGTGTTTAGCAAGCCACAGGCCGCCACCGCTCGTGAGGCAGGCAGGGATTCTTATCCCCGGCGGGTGGAATGAATGAGCCGCTGGCGCTGTTAGGGAAGGCGATCAGTGGGATTGCGATCGAGGTGCTAGCAACCGCCTCCAAGGCAGGCAGTGCTGCCACCGATTAGCTAAACCGGAAGATGGCAGTTGATTTCAACATGGACGGTGCAGAAACAGTTAGATCAAGGCCTAATTAAATTTGCATTTGATCGTTACGGTTAAAAACCGCCCAGAGTATTGAGGAGTATTGATGATTATTCACTATAATAAGTATATAACAGCGACAGCGCTACACGTGGCGAGCTAATTCTAATGGTTGCCGATAAATTTCTTGAAAACATTTAGCCGGGCCGGAAATCTTTAGGTAGAGATTTGTTAGAACGCCTTCAAAGGAATTTGCATTTTCAGAATAAGTTCTGACATCTTCTGTAGGTCGCCCCTGACTTGACAATTATTTCAAGAAAATCCCAGTCGTCAAAAGAACATGACGGACATTAGCCAGCAGGAAAAGATCCTAGGCGTTCGTCAGCTCTGGAATCAATCTGGCTCAGTTTCAAAACGGCTCTGGTCCACATCTCAGGAAAAGCGAGTGACGAGTGGCTTTTTCTACAGCAAGCC
This sequence comes from filamentous cyanobacterium CCP5, assembly GCA_003017785.1. Lineage (GTDB taxonomy): Bacteria > Cyanobacteriota > Cyanobacteriia > Phormidesmidales > Phormidesmidaceae > CCP5. The sequence continues at coordinate 1,648 of PYEQ01000605.1, forward strand.
CTTTACCTCGGCAGCCGGAAAAAATTGTCGGCTATCGCCTGAAAATCACACCTGATGAATGGACAGTTCGGCCTTCGCCAAACTGTGAGTCGGCGAAGGCCGCGACGGCGCGTTTCGCGCAGCAGCAGCCATATTAGCCACGGTTTTAAACCGCCACAACTCTTCTCAAAAACGTAGTAAATCCCCACTTAGTAGGCATTGTCGACCCCAATCTTGGCTGGACTGAATATTTACCATTACATCGGCCCATCCACCCCCAAATACCCTTAAGAAAACTCCCATGGTAGCTCTGATTAATCCCCCGCCAATCACACGGTATAAGTTTTTTCCCGAGGTCACTTCTCCTGCTCATATCCAGTTTGATGACAGAATGACGGCTCGCCACACCTGTCCTTGCTGTTCCTCCGTTTTGCTGAGGCATGTTAGCTGTAGCCGGGTGTACTGGCGCTGCACTCACTGCCACGCTCGGATGTCAGCTTGGCAGCGTTTTGAGTAAACCCAGCAAAAGGATACGGATATGCGCGTGGCTCAAATTACCCCCCTATGGGAACAGGTTCCCCCCGTGGGCTATGGCGGCACTGAAGCGGTCGTCAACTTATTAACCGAAGAACTGGTGCAGCGCGGGCATCAGGTCACCTTATTTGCTTCTGGTGACTCAACCACTTTGGCCCAGCTAGAGGCGGGGTGCGATCGCGCCCTGCGGCCTCTGGGAATGCTGCCCCCAGAATACGCTCACCATGAAGCGCGGCAGCTCACCAAAGTCTTTGACCACGCTGACCAGTTTGACGTGATCCATTCCCATATGGATCTGGCGGCGCTGCCCTACGGGGAGCGGAGTTTAACCCCTGTGGTGCATACGGTTCACGGTATTTTGACCGCCGTGACGGGCAAGCTCTTCGCCCAGTATCACCGGGAAAACTTTGTCAGCATTTCTAACTCCCAGCGGCGCGACGACCTGGGGCTCAACTACGTCGCCACGGTGTATAACGCGATCGCCCCCAACCAGTTTGAATTTTATCCCCAGCCCGCCGAGCCGCCCTATCTGGTGTTTCTGGGCCGCATGTCGGTGGAAAAAGGCCCCCACCTGGCAATTGAGATTGCCAAGCACAGCGGCTGGCTGCTGAAAATGGCCGGGAAAATCGACTTTGAGAACAAAACTTTTTTCGATCAGCAGGTGCTTCCTCACATTGATGGAGAGCAGATTCAGTTTTTAGGCGAGGTCAGCCAGGCTGAGAAAAAAGTCCTGATGGGGCAGGCGACGGCTACGCTATTTCCGATTACCTGGCCGGAACCCTTTGGGTTGGTCATGCCGGAATCCATGGCCTGTGGCACCCCGGTGATTGCCATGGCCATGGGCTCCGCCCCAGAGATCGTGGTGGATGGCCATACCGGGTTTCTCTGCCACACCGTGGAAGACTGTATCGCGGCGGTAGCCAAGATTCCGACCATCCGCCGTCAGGACTGCCGCGACCATGTGGCCAACAACTTTGGAATCGCCCGCATGGTCGATGGCTATGAAGCGGTGTACCGGCAGC
>PYEQ01000606.1 GCA_003017785.1 filamentous cyanobacterium CCP5
TTCATAATCTTTGCAGCAGGGCACTACCGTACCGTCGTAGAGAATGCCCGCCTGCTGGGCGGCGCCGTTGCAATAGCCAAATCGAGCCGGCACCACCTGGGCAGACTCCACATTGCCCCAGCTATCGAGGGGGAACGTCTCTAGTACCAGCTTGGGATGCAGTTTAATCTGCTGCCAGCGACCGGCTTTGTAACGCCGAATCTGCGCCTTGATGCTTTCCAGGTCAGGGCTATCGGGAATCCCCTGGAGCAGCCGTTGGGCCCAGCGGGTCAGTTCTTCGACCATCTGGGTTTTGCCTTCAATCACCTGCATGGGCTTGTGGGGCACCAAAAAGGGATTGGGGGTGGTGTCCAGGAACTTGATATGGATGCGGGTCGGATCCTGGGGCGATCGCAAGTTAGCCTGCACGTAGTGAGTAATGCCCTCGAAGTAGCCGTTGCTGCCCAATCGTGGGGGTGCTCCCCGCAGCTCAAAGCTGTAAGGATCTGGAGTTTGCAAAGAAATCGTCACCTTGGGCACGCCAGCAGCCACCAGCCGAGCAATGTGGTCTGGCTGGAGGTGAAAGGTACTGCCGTTGGTGGTCAGGTGTAGCCGCAGCTGGCGATCGCTGACCATCTGAATCGCTCGAAAAATATAGGGATAGATCAGCGGCTCCCCCATCAGGTGAAACGCAATGATGTCGGTTAGGGGCTGAGCTGCTAGCTCATCGAGTATTTTCTCCAGCAATGCCAGGGACATGTGGCCCCGGGGGCGTCCCATGATTGCATCGGGACAAAATTCACATTTGAAGTTGCATACGTTGGTGACTTCGATGTGGAGCCGTTCCAGAATAGGCATAGGCAAAATCCCTGGGCAGTGGTGCTCAGGCTACCAAAGGTCGCTAGCCCAGGCATTAAAAAATCCTGAGGTTCTGCTTCTGGGTTGGCTAACTGCCGATTGAAGCGAAGGTCAGACTGTCAACGCCCTAGCGACGACGACTTTGCAGCTTGCGATAGACCGCCTTCACATCCACATCGTGGGAGGCCAGGGCTACCAGGGTGTGATAGAACAAATCGGCCACCTCTCCAGCGATCGCCTCCGGGTCATCATCCTTACAGGCCATCACCACTTCTGCCGCCTCTTCACCAATTTTTTTGAGAATCCGATTATCTCCCCCGGCCAGCAGCTTGCAGGTATAGGAATCGGGGTTGGGCTGGGCTTTGCGATCGCAAATCACCTCAAACACTTGAGACAGGGTATCCGCAGGCGGCGTCAGCTTGCCGTCTTCCACCTGGTGAAAGCAGCTGCGTTCCCCGGTATGGCAGGCGATATCCCCGATCTGCTCCACCGTCACCAGCAGGGCATCGCTGTCGCAGTCGTAGCGGATTGCCTGCACCTTTTGCAGATGTCCTGAGGTCTCCCCCTTGTGCCAAAATTCCTGGCGAGACCGGCTCCAGAACCAGGTTTCACCCGTTTCCAGGGTTTTTTGTAGAGATTCCCGGTTCATCCAGGCCATCATCAACACTGTGCCGTCTAGGTAGTCCTGGACGATCGCTGGCACCAGGCCCTGATCGTTATAGCGAATTTGGTCCACCGGAACGGCTTGCTGCAGGGATTCAGAGGCACTCATGATCGTCCAAAGGGAGATATCTTTCCAAAGCTACCACTCCAGCCACCCTCCCGTATTCGCACCGACCATCAGCGCTTAACCGCCGAGTCAGCCGCAGCAGGGAGCGGCCAGAGGGAGTCCCCCCTCAGAAGTGCCGTCGCCTGGCGGCTAGAGAGCGGTCGCGAAAAATAAAAACCCTGCCCTGACTCGCAGCCGATTTGCCGCAGCAGGGAAATTTGGGAGGCTTTTTCAATGCCTTCGGCTACCAGATTCATATGCAGCTTGTGGCCCAGAGCCAGAATTGTCTGCACAATTTCCCAGTCTTCATGGCTGGTGTCGATGCGACTCACAAAGGACTGATCAACTTTGAGGGTGTCCGTCGGGAACTTATGCAGATAGCTCAACGATGAATAGCCCGTGCCAAAGTCATCGATCGCCAGCCGAAAGCCCAGCTGTTTCAGCCCATACATCAGCTCCCGGGCCGCCTCGACATCCTGCATCACCAGGCTTTCTGTGATTTCTAGCTGCAGCTGAGACCCATCGATGCCTACCTGGGTCAGAATCGTCTCAATCTGGCCCAGCAAATCCGGCTGTCGCAGCTGCCGTCGGGATAGGTTAATGCTCATGGTCAGCGGTAGATCTGGAAATTCCTGCTGCCAGTCCTTGAGCTGACGGCAGGCCCGCTGAAAGATCCACTGGCCCAGGGGCAAAATCAGCCCGGTTTCTTCCACGATGGGCATGAACTCCGCTGGTGAGATCACGGCTCGCCCCGGTGGCCGCCACCGTACCAGCGCCTCAAACCCGGATAGCTGGCCGGTGTTCAAATCCACAATGGGCTGATAGTGGAGTAAGAACTCCTGGTTGTCTAAGGCGGTTAGCAGGTTGCTTTCTAAACAGAGGCGCTCGATCGCAGCCTCCCGCATGTTGGTCGCAAAGGTTTCACAGCGATATTCCTGGAGGGCCTTAGCGCGGTACATGGCCGTGTGGGCATCCCGTAATAGTTCCTCCGGCCCTGCCTCATAGCCCGCCTGGACCACCGCCAGCCCCACGCTGACCGTGACTGACAGCCGGTAGTGCTGAACGCTGATCGGGTTGGCGAATGCCGTTTGAATCGCCGCAATCGACCGCTCTACGGTTTCCCGGGGAGCTGTAAACAGAATCGCAAATTCATCTCCCCCAACCCTGGCAAGACTAGTCGCTGTAGGTAGCACCTGCCTCAGCCGCGATGCCAGAATGGCCAGCACGCGATCGCCGCTGACATGGCCAAAACTCTGGTTGATCAGGCGAAATCGATCCAGATCCAAAAAGGCTACACTCACCGTTCCCTTCTGGGCGCTTAGGGCCTGCTGCACCTGAATCAAAAACAGTTCTCGTCCGGGCAGGCCCGAGAGGGGGTCATAGGTGCTGCGGTACAAAGCCTTTTGGGCCGTTACCAAAGCCCCCGCTAGCAGGAAGCCGGCCGTGGGCTCGACCACCGGCAGCCAAATATTTTGAGTCAGGCCGTAGCCCGCCGCTAGCCAGATAATCGTGATTCCCCCACCGCTCAAAACCAGCATCCATAGCGGCCGTTTGCCGTACCAGGTCA
>PYEQ01000607.1 GCA_003017785.1 filamentous cyanobacterium CCP5
GGATCTCAAGGTGTCAACCACGGGCGATCGCCTGGTCAGCAGCGACGATCAGCTCACCTGTCTCTGGCATCCGGTTACTGGAGAGCTGCTATCGACCTACCAGGGGGCGGCTGATGCCAGGATCCATACGGTCGGGTTTAGCGGCCCTGGCCAGTCAGGGGCGTCTTTAGCGGCTGGCTATGGCGATCAGTGTCTGATGATTTGGGATCTGCAAACCAGTCGCCCCTGCTGGAGCCTACCGGTTTCTGGGACGATGCTGCTGGCAATGGAGCTGAGTCCTGATGGCCAGACCCTGGCCTGTAGCCATGCCCATGGCGCAGTTACGGTCTGGGATATCCCCAATCGCCAGCTCAGATTTACCCTGACGGGGTTTTCATCTCCGGTTTGGGGCTTGGTCTTTAGCTCCAATAGCCAGCTGCTGGGGACTACCAGCGACTATACCGTGCGCCTTTGGGATCTTGCACAGGGAGACTGCTTGGGCAGCCTGCGCAGCCTGCGCTATCCGGTCAGCGCTCTGAGCTTTACCCACCAGGGCACTCAGCTGATCACCGGCCATGAAGATGCCCAGGTCCGACTCTGGCAGTTGGGAGGAGGGGAGTCCGGCTCAGAACACCTGTTCAAGCATCCCTTGGGTCGCCGCATTCACGGCTTTAAAGGCCACGAGCACAGCATTCGTACCGTAGCCGCCAGCTGGGATGGTCAAAAGCTTGCCAGCAGCGATGGCGGCAGTATTAAAATCTGGTGTCCGGTTTCGGGGGCCTGTCTGCGCAGCCTCAGCCAGGGCCATGTCGACGCGATCGCCTTTAGCCCCAACGGTGACTGGCTGGTGGGCGGCAGTGAAGATGGCCGCCTGCAGGCCTGGCATTTGACCCAGGAATTGCCGCCTGTGGATCTGCGCGGGCACCAAAGTGCCATCCTGGCCCTGGGGTTTAGCCCCGACGGAGAGCAGCTGATTAGCAGTAGCCGCGATCGCAGTCTGAGGCTGTGGCACTTGCCAACAGGGCAAACCCTCAAGGCCGTGGAGGGGCCATCGGGTCACATTCAAGACCTGAGTTTCAGCCTAAGTGGCTGCCAGCTGCTAGGGGCCAGCAATGACGGTAGCGTGTACTGGTGGCAGCTGCCAGATTTAGCCCTGGCGGGGAGTTGGAGTCATCCCGATAGCCAAATCGTCTGCAAGGTTTTCTATCAAGGTGACGACCAGCCGGTGGCGATCGTCAGTGATGCCTGCACCCTAACGGCCTGGTCGGTGATTGGCAATCAACCCCTGGCCGTATTCAAAGGCCATACCCAAGAAATTTGGCAGGTATGCACCAGTCCCGACGGTCAACGCCTAGCCAGCGCTAGCCTAGGGGAAGAAATTCGGATTTGGCACTTGGCCACCGGCCGCTGTGAGCATATCTTGCGCCCGGATCGCCCCTACGAGGGGGTCAATCTCGACGGAGCCGAGGGACTTTCTGCTCCAGAAAGGCTGATGCTGAAGTCCCTAGGGGCGGCGGTAGCGTGACTAAACCGGCTTGAATCGACTGTCTTGCCGCAGGGTAGTTTGCTCAAACTGGCGGCTCCACTGGCTGAACTGCTCAGCTTCCTCAAGGTTTCTGAAGACATGCTGGCCCTTAAGAAGCATGGCAATATAGGTTCGCTTTCCGCGCACAACGACGGCGGTATTGTCTGCCAAGATCGCACTGCCATGGTGAAACCCATCCAGCCCCAGGGAAGACATCAGCAGTGGCTTCAGACCTAGGGCCTGGAACACAACCTGTACCCACTGGGTGGTCTTATTTCCAGGGGTGACAAAATATTCCTGGGGAAGACCACTGGCATCAAAAATCGCTATGCCTAGAACGTCATCTATGGTGATGGAAGTTTTCTGGACTTGAGGGGAAACACTCACAGCAGCCAAGATTGGGGACATAAACAGGGAATCTTCGGGAGTTCTAACGTCGTGTAGAGTCAGGGCCCCGTAGAACTCAGCATACCCACCCCCCTGTGAGACACCCAAGGGGGCACACATAAGCACACATATGGCCCTAGCCAGGCATGGGGATCGATCTCCATAGCTCTAGCTCCGCCAGCCCAATAGCATCAGCAGGCCACCGATGGCAGCGCAGCCCATCGCCCCCCAGAAAGCCCGCTGAGCATTGGCATCGGTGCGGCGGGCAAGCATCTCGTAGGGTTTGAGCGAGATAATGTACTGACGGCCATCGGGCTTAGCGAGGGTAACGGGGCCGGTGGCATCTGTCGCTTCTCCTACCACCAGCACCGAGCGACCTAAGGGCAGGACTGCCTCTCGGTAGCGGTATCCCAGGGTGCGGCGGGACTGGGCCAGGGCTCCGGGATCACGTCGATATCGTCCAAAAGCCAAAGGTCCCTGGGGTTCCCCCGGCTGAAAATCGTTCACGATCTCAACGGTCTCAATATCGGCTCCGTCTGGATTGATTTCGACGGTGCCAGAGCTATCTACTAGCCAGAATGGAACCCGCTGCTGGTGGCTGCTGAGGATCTCACTGCCCCGCTGGGTGGTAGTCTCCCAGCGGCCTTCTGAGGTTTGGCGGCGATGGGTTTCTTCGTATTCGCGCTGAACGGTGTAGCGGTAATAAACACAGGGCACCTGTTTCAACTCAGAGATCAAGGGCTCGTCACAGCGAATTTTGCCCCAGAGACGCACATAGTCTCGCCAGTCACCACCGCCAATTTCTACGGCAACAGCCTGGGCAGTGGCCGTGAGACTGGCCGTTTGGACTGGACGAGCGGATTTGACACTGAAAGATCGCCGCTGATAGTTCTGCCGGATCAGCAGCAAAACAGCGGCGATCGCCATCAAAATCACCCCTACAACAACCACATCCCCTCCCCTGGGCAAGAAAATCTTTACGATTAGCGCAGTCAGCAGTTCTAAACCTTAGCCAAGTTCAGACGTAGAGCGTTATCTAAAGGGAACCGACCGTTCTCAAGCTGGACTGGGCCTATCTGCCCTTCAATTCTTCCTGAGCTGATGTGAGAAACCCTATGCCAGGCCCAAAACGACACCAAATTTCACGAACTAGGCCAGTCTCAAACCTTGGAAGCATTTAATCGATGTCCCAAAAAAAAGTATGGTTTTTACAGCGCACCATTGCGACCTAGCATTCTGGATGCCAGTTTTGCTGAATTGCCGCTGAGCCACCAGTTGACC
>PYEQ01000608.1 GCA_003017785.1 filamentous cyanobacterium CCP5
GGGTGGTGGTGAGTCAGCGGAGTTTGGAGCAGTGGCAGCGTTGAGCTGCTCGTAGTGAAAAAGGGACTCTTGAGGCGATACTGCCTCTGCCTGGATGGTTTCTGCAGACCTGGAGGCGCTTGAACGAGCTGGAACTGCTGGGGATTGAAGATCCCGAATCGAGGGTTCTTGCTCTGGCTCCAAGAGCACAAAGCCGCTTGGGTCCACTGGATGTGATCGGTTGCTGGCGGATTGGGCCGAGACTTCTGGTAGTAGGGCTTGGGAAGATTCAATCGGCATCTCCTGACTATTGGTGCCCGACAAGGCAGCTTTTTCCTGGAGCTCGACAAGCTTCTTTTCAGCCCATGGGCGTACCTGTGTAAAAGCACTGCGGACTAGAGGCTGGCAAAGACTGATAGCCAGATCAAGCTGGTTAAGCTCCGAATAGGCGCAAATCAACCCCATTTGAGCCTTGGTGCGGTGATAGGCCGACGGTACCGTTTGAAGAGAAGCTAGCAACGGGATCGCGTTTGGATAGTCTCGCTGCTTAAGAGCCGTAATGCCTTGATTTAGGATGCTGGTTAAGGTTTCCTCAGAGGGGGTCTGAGAACGATCAAAATCAGAAGATTTGTCCATGCCGCTCTTACCGCAGGCTTACGAGTATAAAACTATGGTCTTCACTCTAGCGAACCTCCCTAGCCTTGGATAAATAGATTAGAAAACTAGCCGTACCTACAGCCCTGACCACAGCAGCACCCGCGGTCAGGACATAGAATTTATAAAGGCTTTTGAATTTTTCATAGCAACTCGATATGACCGCCCTCGTCCTAATTCTCGCCAGCTTTGTCGCATGGTTTTTTAGCATGCTGGCAGGGGGAGGCAGTCCTCTAATATTAATTCCGTTGATTTCCCTCATGTTGGGAGCCCAGGCCGTCGCACCGGTCATCACCGTTGGCCTGCTAATGGGCAATGGGCAACGCAGCCTGGTTTTTTGGCGAGACATTGACTGGCAGGTGACTGGTTGGTACGCCCCTGGGGCCCTCCTGGGGGGCGTTTTGGGGGCCTATGTGCTTTCTCGAATGCATTTAGAGTGGCTACAGCCCGTGATCGCCATTGGCCTTGTTGGCATTGGCATCAATTATTGGCTGAGCCAGCAGGAGACTACGTTTACGGTGAAGGGCTGGTTCTTTCTGCCCCTGTCCTTTCTAAATGCTGTGGGTTCTGCCGTCATTGGCAGTACTGGCCCCATCATGAATCCACTTTATCTGAACTATGGCCTCGACAAAGAGGCCATGATTGCCACTAAGTCCCTGAACAAATCCCTGCTGCACCTAATTAAGATTGCGGCCTATGGGATTCTAGGCGAGCTGAGCTGGGAGCATGTAGGCTATGGGCTGGTCATTGGGCTGGGAGCTATTCCGGCTAACTGGCTAGGAAAACATGTCTTGGCTCGCATGAGCAATCATCAGTTCCGACAGCTGGCATTTACGTTTGTAGCAGTGAGCGGCATGTTCATGCTGTGGCAGCAGCGTCGTCTACTCTTCTTCGTCGGCTGAGGGATCAGAGAGCAGAGTTTCAATCAGCTGATACAGGTCCGGTTCTTCTGCCCCCGATAACTGGCGATCTTTTAGGTCTGTGAGCCCTGTGGCTAGCACTTCGGCCCGCTTCTTATAGTTGCGATGGGCTGCGAGCAGGTCAGTGAAAACCGTTTTCTCGATCTCATGCCGATTGGGCAGCCCTGCCAGGGGAGAGCGATAGGCTGTTTCATTGACCTCATATTTGAGGAGAAAAATCAGGGCATTGCTGGTCGTTTTGAGAGCAGCCTGGAGCGATCGCGTATCCACATCGAGGCGATCGAACCCAACCTGGCCATCAATGCGCAGTTCTACAATCGGCTGCTGTTCAGGCTGGATCTGACCGCTGGCGATCGCCTGGCGAACGGTCCCGTGGGCCTGTTCGACCAGGGATTCTTGACTTTCCTGGCCTGCAGCCGTCAACCTGAGCCGCACTAAAGATCGCTGCTGGTAGTCGGTTTGCAATTGGGCAGTAACCTGACCGTGATCGATGTCAACCAGATAGGCTCCCCGCTGATAGCTGCCTTCCTCGATGTTGTTAGCTTCCAAAGATCCCGGATTAAAGACCCAGTTCTCGATGGAGTAGTGCTTATGGATATGGCCCAGGGCTAAATAATCCACTCCGGCCTGACGGACTGGCAAAATATCTTGATAGCGCAGCGCCCCGGAATAGCGAGCAATCTGTCCTTCCAGACCGTGATGGAACATCAGGACGGTCGATTCAGGCCCCTGCGGTAGCTCAGCGATCGCCGCGGCAATTTGCTCTAAGGCCTTAGGAGAAGCAGCTCCGTACCAGTTAGCCCCCAACACGCGCACGCCGCAATCCAAATCGAGGTAGCCTCCCCGACGGGTAGTCCCATCCCAGGGGCGATAAAACGCCTCTCCCCCATTGACATCACCAGGCTCTAGCAGGATTAAAAGATCCCACTCCGCAAGATATTTCAGCCAGCTGGTGCGCGTACCATACGGGCGGTTATCGTGGTTGCCTTCGATCGCCAGCACCGGAATATTCGCAGCCTTGAGGGTGCGCAACGCCAGCTGGGCCTGATTTAAAGTTGCCGGCTGAATATTGCGATGTTCGAACAAATCCCCGGCAATCAGCACAAAGTCAACGGCTGCTTCGAGGGCATATCGCCTCAGCACATCTTGAAACGCACGAAAGAAATCCTTAGTGCGCTCGGGGGTGTCATAGCGATCAAAGCCCAGATGAATATCGGCAATATGCAAAAATTTTGCCACGATCCTATGCCTAGACTGTGGCCGATTCGGCTGCCAATTCCTCTAGCTGCTCCTGCTGATCTTGGGTAATGCAGGACTGAATAACATCTTCCAGTTCCCCTTCCAGCAAAGGGGTGAGAGTAAAGTTTTGATTGAGGCGATGATCCGTTGCGCGGTTATCTTTGTAGTTATAGGTGCGGATTTTCTCAGAGCGGGCCCCGGTCCCTACCTGGGAACGCCGCATGGAGGTGACAGCTTCCTGCTGCTCCCGGAGTTTGATTTCATACAGCTTTGCCCGCAAAATCTGCATGGCTCGCTCCCGGTTCTGGAGCTGCGATCGCTCTTCCGTACAAAAGATTCTAATTCCTGTGGGCTTGTGGAACAAAT
>PYEQ01000609.1 GCA_003017785.1 filamentous cyanobacterium CCP5
GGTTGGCCAGTACATCGTCTGGCACTCCACCGGGAACCGAAAGGTTTTTGAGATGGTCTAACCAAATAGAGGCGGCACCAGCCTGTAGTGCATCTGGGTAGTCCTGTAGCCCCTTCTCCCAGGGAAATAAGGGCGGTCGGTGGGCAATCTCTTGTCGTAGGCGGCGCTTCAAAAGGGCTTCAAAATGGGGTTGCACAGTGGATAGGTCTCCAGAGTCAAAGACAGGGTTATACGTAGCGTTGCTCGCATTGTCAGTTGAAGCCGCTGGGGTAGATTCGTAACCAGGGTAGAGCGAGGGAGCAGATGAGCTCTCGGGCTCAACCGACTCAGCGTTAGCGGCTGAGGAAAAGCGAGTTCCTGATGGTGAGTCGTCCGCCGTAAGGGGCTCCAGCAAAAGCTTTAGCAAGAGGTCTTCGGGGATATCTGAATCTCTATTCATGGCCTGCTGTCGTCTGTCCGGATGGATGTTTGGGAGGTGACTAAACGTTACGAATCTCCCAGGCGTGCTCTAGCAGCTTAGTCCACTGCTTTTGAAACTGAGTGGTGGTCATGCCCAAAATTTTAGCCGCTTCGCCGTCGGTTACGCCCTGCTGTTTGAGGTTCAGCAGCTTGCTCTGTTTGGTGCTCAGGGCGTCCTGCAGATGCTGCCACTGCTGGGCCGTTAGCCCCAAGTTAGTCTCTAGGCCAGCCTCTAGCCACTCGTGCACCAGTTCCCAGTGGTGGGAGAGGGCAAAGCGCAGCAGATGATACTTAAACCGCTGCTGCAGGTAGTCGCGCTGGCGCGGCGTGAGATTGAGCAGTGACTCAATTTCCTGGGTGGGCAGGTCAAGCAGCCGCAGGGTGAAATAGTCGGCGCACTCGTCCTGGTTGCGTTCTTTGAGGTAGGCGAGCAGTTCTTCGACGACCCGCCCCCGCAAGGAGTTTTCGGGTAGGTCGTCTGCCTGGGCGATCATTTCTTCGCGCACCCGCTGGTGGGAGGCGGCCGGGCGCACATCGTCACCCTCGCCGCCGTAGTCGGTGGCCTGCTCGATGTCGATCGCCACTTCGGGGGGCTGCTGCTTGGAGAAGGTCTGAGCCCGCAGAATGATCAGCTGCTGGCTGCGCCGACCGGGTAGCGGTATGCGCCGCTTGCCGTAGCGCTCTGAAAAGGCCATGAACTCGGCTAGCTCTAGCAAAGTGCGGGGCTGGTAGCGATCGCCGAGCTGGTTCTCGCGTCGAAAGGCATTCAGCGCCTCGACATAAAAGCCCTGCAGGAAATCTTCGATCAGCGCCAGCCTGGCCTGGTAGCTAGTCTGCACCTGGGGCGGCGTAATGTAGCGGTAGACAATGGCGCTGAGGGTGCTGTGCAGCTCCACTCTGCCCTGCCGTGACCCCAACGCATAGTATTTAATACACTGGTCGAGCCGATGTTTGCCCAGCGATCGGGCCCAGGCTTCAACATCGCCTGACGCCTGAATGCGATCGCTCTCATTACAAATGCGATGCACCTCCTCGGCCAGGCGCTGGGCCATAGCCCGGCACGCCGCCTCTGGGGCACCAGTACCCGTCTTCAATTCTTGGCAGAAAAGCTGACTAAGCGAATCCACACTCAATGCACAGATACCCTGACTCAATCTGGCTATCCTCAAAAAGCTACACAAACCCGTGAAGCGATATTCAGGTATTTACTGACATGGTGGATGCGCCCGCTGCAACCCTAAAATGAGCGATCGCCTTTGGCTAGCCCAAATATAGAGACTCAACTATGCCCAAAAAGTTCGGACTGGGTAGATTGATAACCTAGGATTGCAAGCTACTCAGCAGTCTAGCATCTGTCCGTAATTTTATGGATGCGGGGCCACACACCCCCCTGCGCTAAAGTGATGCTAGATCAGGCGCAAGGGCAGACTATTGCTCCTGCTTCCCTAGGTCCAGTCCCAGGGTTTCTTAGCCTAAGGCTAGCCCTTAAACATTACTCGGTACTCCCTATGGATCTTGATGCCCAAATTGCCTCTCTTCAGCAAAGCGCCCCCAGCGACGGGGTCACAGCCAACGCTATTACCACCATTGCGCCAACCCTGAAGGCGATCGCAGGCCAACTCAAGCACGAGCAGTACTACGTGCTGCAAACCCTAGAGCAGGGCTGGATGATGACCACCCTCAGCAATCGCCACCAGCCCAACACCCAAAAGAATATTGTTTACGCCTATCCCACCCTGCAAGATGCCGCCGCCAGTCAGGCCACCATCAAAGACCCACAGGTGATGGCCCTGCCAGTACCTGTGGTGCACATTTTGTTTCAGCTGCTGGCCATGCAGCCCATCGATAGCCTGATCTTTTTTGAAAGCCCTGGCCAAGTTGGTCAAGGGGTCGAAATTCGTCGCCAGGACATGCAGGCCCTGATTCAGGCCCAGCTTCAGCAGGCCCAGCAGGGTAGTGCCGTTCCCCCAAATATGGCCTAGCCAGAGATTTTTTGCAGCAGCGGCCCAGACGATATGCTATCTTAGGAAGCCCAAGGGCGATTAGCACAGTGGTAGCGCGCTTCCTTCACACGGAAGAGGTCACTGGTTCGAACCCAGTATCGCCCATAGGTTTCAGCTGTACATTCCGACTTTATCTGACATCGTTCCGGATTTAGTGTCGCTGTTCCGGAATTGCTGTCGCTGAGGGTTTGATGCCTCCTTAAACTTACTCAAAAAGTGACCTCTTCCGTGTGTTTCAATCCACGTGCCTTAAGTCAGTTCGTTTCGACTATGCGCTGTGACTCTCGAACATGCTCAACCCTCATGAGTCTTGAAAGCCGATTGCGACGTAGTGCGTAGCAGTGCAGACGCTTCTCCTCGCGGTTTCAACCCTCATGAGTCCTGAAAGTCGATTGCGACGGCCCACGCATAATCCCTTGGGCCTGCAGAAGCGACCTTTGTTTCAACCCTCATGAGTCCTGAAAGCCGATTGCGACGTTCCTACTACCAAGCCGAAACCGTCCGTGGCAGAAAGTTTCAACCCTCATGAGTCCTGAAAGCCGATTGCGACTCGGGCTTCCAGATCAGATGCCGACCCACGTCTCCCTGTTTCAACCCTCATGAGTCCTGAAAGCCGATTGCGACCAGCGAGTTGCGGCAGAGGACTTTCAAACCAGGTTAGTTTCACCCCTCATGAGTCCTGAAAGCCGATTGCG
>PYEQ01000610.1 GCA_003017785.1 filamentous cyanobacterium CCP5
GCCTGAAACGGGGCTGAGTCCTTTGAGAGCCCGGTCATTGCCAGGGCCACCGCCGCAATCCGGGTGATCAGCAGAGAGGTAGCGATCGCAATCAGGAGTGAAGCCAGTGCTCCCACGGCAGCCCAATGTCCTCTTAAATCTAGGCCCGATTGGACTACGACAAACCCGCTGTTGCCAGCGTCCTAAATAGGGAGTTCTTGGCGAAGCGCTAGCCCACGGGGGAAGCTGATTTAGCCGGGGCTGCCAGATCAGCGAAGGCTTCTCTGACGGCCGGATGCACCAGGGCATAGTCCGCCACGTTCAGCCCCGCCGCGAGTGAGGGATCGCCATCGAGGGCTTGGCGGCCTTGCTTGGCCAGCTTCAGCACGTAGGGCAGGGTGGCGTTGTTGAGAGCTTTGGTGGCTGTCCAGGGGGTCGCTCCCGGCATGTTCGGCACGCCGAAATGGAGCACCCCCTGTTCCACATAGGTAGGCTGGCTGTGGGAGGTGGGCCTGAGGGTTTCGATGCAGCCTCCCTGATCCACCGCCACGTCAATAATCACCGAACCGGGGCGCATCTGGGCCACCAGATCCTTCGTCACCAGGGTCGGAGCCTTGCGACCGGGCACTAGCACTGCCCCAATTAACAGATCGGCCTGGGGCACGACGGCTTCGATCTGGGCGGTAGTGCTGTAGAGGAGTTCAACGCGGGAGCCAAAAATAGTTTCTAGATAGGCGAGGCGATCCACGTTGAGGTCAATAATCTGCACCTTCGCCCCCATGCCCACGGCGATCCGGGCGGCTTCGGTACCCACTACGCCTCCCCCCAGAATCACCACCTGGCCGGGGGGCACACCGGGTACGCCGCCGAGCAGTACGCCCCGTCCGCCCTGCTGCCGCTCCAGGTAGCGGGCCCCAAACTGCACCGACAGCCGTCCGGCGATGATGCTCATGGGGGTGAGGAGCGGCAGTCGCCCGTCGGGGGCGGTGACGGTTTCATAGGCGATCGCAAAGGTCCCACTCTTAATCAGGGCCTCCGTCAGGGGCCGCTCCGCTGCCAGGTGTAAATAGGTAAACAGGGTTAGATCGGGCCGAAAATACTGATATTCAGAAGGCTGGGGCTCCTTGACCTTGACTACCATCTCCTGCTGCCAGGCGGTCTCGCCATCTTTTACCAGCTTGGCCCCAACGCTGGTATAAGCCTCATCCTCAAAGCCTGCCCCCAGTCCGGCCCCTTTTTCGACTAGTACCTGGTGGCCTGCCTGGGTCAGAGCTTTAACGCTAGCCGGGGTCAACCCGACGCGAAATTCCTGGTCTTTGATCTCCTTCGGTAATCCGATCTGCATGGCGTGATTCCTTCCGCTTCAATCAACCCTCAGTATATGGGGTGCTGTTTGGCCATGCTGTTGCCAATCCTGCCAGATGGGGAGTTTCTGTGGTCATCTCTTGGTATCGGAGCGCTTTACCTGGCAACGGCTGGGCCAGCCACCGTAGCAGAATTAGCGGGAGCGGCAGCCGATGCTGCCCCATCGGTGGTCGCAGCCTCTGCATTTGCCTGGGTGGATGGGTCAGGAGTGCCTACGCTCTGGCGCTGTTCCTGCCATTCCAAATCCCCTTCTGGCGTCACCCTGACCAGTACCGAGTCGAGGCGATCGCCCGCCACGGTAAGGCCACCGACGATCTGACATTCAAAGCGATCGCCCGCCTGATTGGGCCGATACATTTCGCTGCCGCAGTCTACGTAGGCCCGCTTGCTAAAAGTCTCTGCCAACCCGGTTTGGATCTCGTTCTCAACACTGACCAGGTTCAGCAGCGCAGCGGAGTTGGGCACTTCCCAGGTGACGTTGCCCTGGCTGTCCTGCTGGATAACATTGATGGGGAACGTGCCTTCCGGCTCGAGTTCTCCGACGCAGCGAAAGTAGGCCTCCGCCTGCCGCAAAATATTCGTCGGGCAGCGCACTTCCCGCAGGGTGAGCCGTCGCCCCTGGCGCTCGATGTCTGCCTTGATCGCGGCTTCGACAGCACTGCTATCGAGGCGATTGCTACAGGCCGTCAGAGCCAGAAGTCCCAGGAGTAGAGTAGGGCGTAAGGAAGACATGCGATCGCGCGGCAGAGCTTTCAGTTTTCCACTATAGGCCCAACTCCGAGATTTCCAGGTAAAGGCCCCATTAAGACCCTGTTTCCGGGGCTAGGGCCACACCGTAGAAGCACGGCACCACCGTGACCCCTAGCAAGAAATCTAAGCAGGCAAGATCGATCGCTGGCAGGCCGGACAAATAGCATGAATCAATAGCTGACAGTCCAGCAGGTGGTAGCCTGACTTTTCGGCAGTTTTCGCTCCAGCCTTCAGGACTGAATCATTCTTGAACTCAATGGTCTTATTGCAACGCACACAGATCAAATGATGATGGTGATGGGGGGCAGGCTGGTTGATTTCGTAGCGCTTTTGCCCTTCCGCCAGCTCCAGCTCTCTCAGAATCCCCATCCGTGACATCAGCTTCAGGTTGCGATAGATGGTAGACAGACTGATTGAATCCCCTTCCTGCAGCAGCAGATCCCGCAGGTCTTCGGCGCTGAGGTGGGTGCCCTCTGGCAAATTTTGAAAAGTTTTGAGCAGGGTTTCCCGCTGAGGAGTCATGCGCCAGCCGCGTTCGTTCAGCTCGGCTCTCATGGCAGAGGGTGTATAAGCAGCCACGCTGAAGCCTCCTCAAATTAGCAATAGTATTACCTTAATGAGAATCATAGCGAACCTTGAGGGATATTTGCAATAGCTGGGGCTTATTGACAATCAGGCCCAATAAGTCGCAGCATCTTGTTACATTCAGCGGCTACATCAGGTCGCGATGGGTGAACGGTTTGGCCTCGGCCCCGGCATAGGTGGCCACTACATGGCCGTTGCCCACCAGCTGATACTTGTAGGTGACTAGTCCTTCCAGTCCCACCGGCCCACGGGGTGGCATTTTCTGGGTACTGATGCCCACTTCCGCCCCAAAGCCGTAGCGAAAGCCGTCGGCAAAGCGGGTAGAACAGTTGTGATAAACCCCGGCAGCATCTACCTGGTTCATAAAGGTGGCGGCGGTGGCGGTATCTTCGGTGGCGATCGCCTCGGTATGACGCGATCCGTAAAGGTTGATGTGGGCGATCGCCGCCTCCACCGTTTCTACAACCTTCACCGCC
>PYEQ01000611.1 GCA_003017785.1 filamentous cyanobacterium CCP5
CTTTTTCTGAGGAATGTTGACCGGTGGAGCTTCATAGGGCTCAGAAGCGTCGTCAGACCAAACGTCTTCGGTCACTTCCCGATAGTCAGCTTCCATATCGCCAGGGGTCACATCGGCATCAGACCAGTTCGACTCTGGCTCCGGCTCTTCTCGATACATCTTGGCCTGCTGACGCTGCACCGGCTCACGGACGGGTACCGGTTCAGGTTCGGGCTGTCCCCATTCGTCATCGCTCCAGCGCTCTTCTGCTACCGGGGTACGCTCCCGCAGCATCTGATCTGCTGGGGGCTGTTTTACTCCAGAGGGCAGCTGGTTCGAGGTGGAAACGGGCATGATGTACTCGCTATCATCGGCCCGTTCCCAAGGCGGACTCCCAATTCCCAGCCGCTCCAGTAGACCCACGCTAATTTGAATTAGCTTTTCTTCGGCTCCTTCAAAGACGATCAGGCGATCGGGGCCGCTGCTGACGATTTCTTCGAAGGGCAGCTCATAGGTGCTAATGACTTGATCGGGAATCTGGGGCAGCCCTAAGGAGGCAATTACGATGGATTCAATCCGACCATTGGTGACATCAAACTTAAAGCCCCGTACCCGACCCAGGGGTTCACCGGTTTCGGTAACCACTTCACAGTTGACCAAGGTGCTGTAGGGAGCGACATTGATGTCGTCTTCTAAGGCCACATCATCATCTACCAGGATCACATCGCCGATCTGGCGGATGCTGCTGATGGGCATGATCTGCTGATCGCTAGAAACAACCCCTGACAAAATATTCTCTCGCAGGCCGATAGCCACCACCTCTGCCTGATCCACATCAACCCAGACCTGACTGACTATTCCTAGGCGTCTGCCGGCGCTGCGCGTGATTACCTGGGTGCCGAGGAAGTCAGAACGTAAACGATACTTATCAAAGGTCATGTCTGGATCCATCTGGCGAGGTAGGAGATTAACACCTGCTTTAAATGACTATCTTAACCAGAATCATCCCAATTAACAGACGACTCAAGTCCGTCCTATACGGTAGCACTTCGGGTAGCTTCCTGGGGCTGGGCCTGTAAATCGATGCCCAGAACCTGGGTATAAGCCCCGCGGGCCTGGGTCACGCCGATGGTGCGCTGGGAGGCTTCAATCATAGGCCGACGCAAGCTAACGACGATGAACTGAGCCTGCTGGGCTTGATGCTTGATCATCCGAGATAGACGCTCGACGTTGGCACCATCCAGAAACATGTCCACCTCATCGAAGGCATAGAAGGGTGAGGGGCGATAGCGCTGGAGGGCAAAAATGAAGCTCAAGGCGGTGAGAGACTTTTCGCCTCCGGACATGGAGGCTAAACGTCTTACTGGCTTACCTTTGGGGTGGGCAACCAGGTTGAGGCCACCGTTGAAGGGATCTTGGGGGTCGTCAAGCTGCAGGTGGCCGTCCCCATCAGAGAGCTCAGCAAAAATCGACTGAAAGTTTTCGTTCACCGCTGTAAAAGCTTCCTGGAACGCGCGTCTCCGCAGGGTGGTGAAGTTTTCCACCCGCAGCAACAGCTCGGTACGCTCTTCTTCAAGGGTGGACAGCTTTTGGCTGAGATCCTGGAGGCGTTCCTGGGTGCGATTGTATTCTTCTAGAGCCAGCATGTTGACCGGCTCCAGGGCTTCCATCCGCCGCTGCAGGGACTTTAGCTCTTTGTGAAGCGCCTCCAGGGTCAGATCCGCTGGAATCTCAGGTAGGGGGTCGGGCAAATCTTGGGCCTGGGTTGCCAGCTCAGCCTGGAGTTCGACCAGACGCTGCTGTCGCTCCTGCTGGGTTTCTTGAAGCTTTTGCCGCTGCCACTGCTGCTGCTGGAGCTGGGTCTGCTGCTCCCTCAGCTGGAATTCTTGGCGATCGCGCTGACCCCGGGCTTCTGCCAGGGTGGCATCCAGCACTGCCAGGGCAGCCTGGGTGGATTCGATTTGCTGGGAGAGCTGGGCCTGCTGCTGGGAGAGCTGAGCCTGCTGCCGCTCCTGACTCTGCTGCTGCTGCTGGCTGGCCGTTATTTGCTGGTGGTGCTGGCTGAGACTAGTCTGGCGGCGCTCCTGCTGGCTCTGGAGGTCTTGCAGTCTGAGCTCAGCCGTGCGGACAGCCTGCTGGCCCTGCTGCAGCTGTTCTTCCAGCTGTCGGACTGCGGCTTGGGCCTGCTGCCATTCGCTATGGGTTTGGGATTGCTCTAGTTCAGCTAGGGCCTGGCGCTTGGCCTGGAGCTCGACGGTTTGCCCCGGCAGGGTGGCCTCGATCTCCTGGAGCCGGGCCTGAACCTGGGCGAGTTCTTGCTGGCCGTGGGCTAGCTGGTGATCCAGCTGCTCTCGCTGCTGCTGAGCCTGCTGCTGCTCGGTCTCAGTCTGTTTAGCCTGGATCTGCAATTCCCGATGGTGCTGGCGGGCCTCCATGAGTCGCTGGGAGCTATCCCGAATCGTGACGGTGGCGGCCTCTAGCTGGGTTTCACAGCGATAGAGAATATCGTCAATTTCGCTAAGCCGGCGCCGCAGGGCGATCGCCTCTTCTGACTCAGCCGGTTCTACGGTGCCAAAGTGCAGGCTGCCCTGGCGGCGCAGCAGGCTACCACCGGTCATCGCCCCGCTGGTTTCCAGGAGTTCGCCGTCCAGAGTAACGATGCGGTACTGACCCAGATTTTGACGGGCCAGCTCTAGGGTTTCAAAAACGACGGTGCTGCCAAAGACATAGGTAAACACGTCCTGGTAGCGAGCCTCAAAGTCTACGAGGTTAACCGCGTAGTCGACAAATCCCTCAGGGCGCTGCCAGGCGGAAATAGGATTGAATCGAGGGGGGCGGATGGCGTTGAGGGGCAAAAAGGTAATCCGACCGGCCCGCTGCTGCTTTAACAGGGCGATACCACGGGCGGCAATTTTGTCATTTTCCACAACCAGATAGCTCAGACGCCCCCCAGCGGCAATCTCTAGGGCTGTTTGATATCGACTGTCAACTTTGCCCAGCTGAGCCACCAGGCCACAAATACCAGCCATGCCACTGTCGAGAATGGCCTGGGTAGCGCGGGTGCCCTGGCTTTCCTGGATGGCTTGGGCCTGAGCCTCGAGCTTATCAAGCTGGCGCTGCTTGTCTCGCTGCTCTTTTTGCAGGCGGGTTTGGGTCTCCCGCTGGACCTGGAGT
>PYEQ01000612.1 GCA_003017785.1 filamentous cyanobacterium CCP5
GTAGTAAATCCAGCCGTCATAGGCAAACCCCTGAAAGGAAACCCAGCATTGAGAGAATGAGAAATCTTCAGGCGGGTGGCGATCGGTCCATTCGACCTGGCGAAAGGTAAACTCTGGTTTGATTAGCTGAAACGTGCGTGGGCTAATCGAAACATTGAGCGTCCCTGGGAAATAGCCTGACAGGTCTAAGCCCAAAGCCTGAAAGAAAGGCATTTGCATTTCAATCGTTCCAACCGGATATGGGCTATCTAAGGCAGACCCAGAGGCTACCTGATGGCCGTGTTCTACAATACCGTTAACTTTTTGCCAGGGGCGATCGCTCATCTAAAAGTTTCCAGATTAGGACTATTCGTCTACTAAGCCTAGACCCAGCATCAGCACCAGAAATGAATAAAAGAGGGCGCAATAGACAAAAAAGGCCCAAACTAAGGCTGCTATGGCTCGTCCGATCGGCGACTGTTTCTACTAAACCAGGATTGCCCCCATCGGCCCATCGCCAAACTAAGCACAGCTAGACTCACAGTCGAACGCAGCAGTCACTATTAGGTTAGCGGCTCAGGCTGGGCACAAGGGTGCCATTTTGTTTCCAACGAGGCGCCCAACAAGCCGCGCTCCGCAATGGTCCCAGCGGCTATCACACTCGCACAGCTTGGCAAGGTCGATAATTGGCCTGAGTCATCTTCTGAGCTGATGGTGTTTCTCCTGCTTACGGTACATGCGGGGCAAAGAAATCTCTGTTTAGGATGAGGAGTATTTGCTTTGGAGGAGCAGGTGGTTCTCGATCAACTTCCGGTATCTCGCGTGAACGCTCGTAAAACGGATGCGTTCGATATTTATAACGGTCGGTTTTGTGAGGGCAGCAACCCTTACTTAAACACGGCTGCCTATGTTTTCGACTTTGCCCTTACCGGAAACAGCGACCCACTGCCAATCGACGCTTATATTGACGCCGTGAGCGATCGCTACCCTCACCTCAAAGAGCACACCTACGACTCCTACGCCCATCTCTTTGCCCAGGTGGCCGCTGAGGTCAACCGGCTCGATATTGGGCTGCATCTGCACCAGTGGAGCGTCACCCATCGGGGCGATTCGCAAAGCGATCCCTGCGGGAATCGCAATAGTACCGCCCATTCCGATTCACCTCATGGGCAACATGCTGGTCGAGGCTGGGGGTAGCGACTTCCCCGTCAGTGGGTCTTTCTTCGCTAGCCACCGCTTCAGATCTACCAAGCAAAAGCCGTAGGTGAGCAGAAAGCGTTGGCGTAGCCTCTCCGAGGAGAATCGCGTTCAAACCCATCAATCAACGGGTCGATGATGTATTGACACAGCGTTTCCAGGGCTGGCAGGTTTGGGTGCGACCGATGTGCGATCGCAGATCGCATCTCAACACCAGCACCTCGATCGCCCTGGTAATGTCCCACATCGAGAAACCGGGCCTCATCGGCAACTTCCCAATATTTGGTGCCTACCCCAGGGAGAAATACAACCGAGAACTTTAGCCCCTTACTGGCGTGCATGGTCATCAGCTTGAGCACCTGAGGGATAGCGGTCTGTAGAAAAGACCGTCAAGCTTCTGGCAAATGATAACCCCCGGACTCTTAGTCACCGGGGGGGCACAGCTACATTAGGGCCAAGCTGATGGCATCGTTAGGCGAAAAAGATGCCGGAGAGGAAGGCGAACCCTAAACCGGCAAAGGCAAACCCGGCAAACCGAAGGTTGAGGGCTCCGCCTTCAGATTGGGGCGAGAGGCGCTGCGCGAGGGTATAGGCTACGATGCCGATGACCATTTGAATGGTGGCAAAGCCGAGCAGGTAGGCAAAGAGCGGCCCCATATTGGCACCGACGATCGCCTCTCCATAGGCATAGCCATGAAACAGCCCGGCGATCGCGGCTAAGGCGACCACAATAGGGGTAGCGGGCTGCTGCTTGAGGGCCAGAAAAATGCCAAATAACAATACCGACGCCGAGATCATCATCTCTGGCAACGGCAAGTTGAGCCCCATTAGATGCAGTCCGGTGCCCGCCAGTGCCGCCAGCGTAAAGGTGATGGGCATCATCAAACCCTGCCCCATGGCCGCCGCGAGTAAACCGATGACGACCACAAACGCCAAATGGTCCAGCCCAATGACAGGATGCCCTAGTCCCGACAAAAAGCCTTGGATGGCATTGGTCGGTGTACTCCCACCAAACGGGTGATGTGCGAGGGCGGGCGAGGCGAGGGCGAGGCTACTCAGGCTAACGAAGCCACCCGTGACCAACTTACGAGTCCGGGAAAAATGAGGGGTCGGTTTCATTGGTTATGTTCTCGAATGATTACAGTTCAGAAGGTTTGCAGTGCAGTAATTGCGCCAGTTGCGTTTCTAACTCACCAGCGGCAATGACACCCGATTTAATGAGCAGCGTTTCCAGGGCGGTTAACCAACACTGGTAATAGTCCCAGTTGGGGTCGTTGAGGTCGTGGGTAGTCTCCCACTCCTTGATCGTGGCCATCAGGGTCTGGCGAAAGTCTTCCCACTCGTAGTACCCCTGCTTGGAGAGGGCGATCGCGACTCCGAAGGCCATTTTTTCCCAATCGCGATCGAAATGCAGATGTCCATCTTTGCGGGGCGGTGCTTCTGTGGGATTTCCCATTAAGCTGGTCGCCGCGAAATGCTCAAATTTGGTAAACATAGCGCGTGTGTCTCTATCTGTGAACGGAGTTCGGGCGGTGCTCAGTCCCCTGAACTCCGCCTTTGCCGGGGCTTACAGTGGTTTACACCTTGACGGTGGCGACGCCCATCATGGCCTCAGGGGTCAGCAAGGCCGCCAGTTCTGCTTCGCCCATGCCGTCAGTCCCTTCGGGCCGCATCGGCAGCACCCACCAGCGAATCTGGGCGCTGCTGTCCCATACCCGCACCTCGACCGAGTCATCGATCTCAACCCCAAATTCAGATAAGACCTTGCGCGGTTCTCGCACCACGCGAGCCCGAAAGGTCGGATCTTTGAACCAGTAGGGCGGCAAGCCTAAGGTGGGCCAGGGATAGCAAGAACACAGCGTACAAACGATGATGTTGTGTACTTCAGGCGTGTTTTCGACAATGCGCATATGCTCGCCTTCGGCCCCTGACATACCCTGAGGAAAGGCCAATTCCTCGCAGGCCGC
>PYEQ01000613.1 GCA_003017785.1 filamentous cyanobacterium CCP5
GCCGTCAACGACAGGGGCCAACCCCTGACCAACAGCATTACCTGGGCCGATCGCCGCAGCACCCCCTGGGTGGACAAGCTCAAAGCAAGCTGTGACGCCCATGCCCTCTACTGCCGCACGGGCATCCCGCTCCACCCGATGTCGCCCCTGGTGAAGCTGCTGTGGCTGCGGGCGGCGGAGCCAGAAATCTTTCAGCGGGCGGCAAAGTTTATTTCTATTAAGGAATACGTGCTCTACCAGTGGTTTGGTCAGTTCGTGGTGGACCATTCCATCGCCAACGCCACCGGCCTGTTCAACATAGAGACCCTAGACTGGGACGCCGAAGCCCTGAGCCTGAGTGGAATAACGCCGGAGCGATTGTCGGTGCTGGTGCCCACCACCCATGTCCTCACCGGTATGCTCCCCAGCGCCCTGAAGAATCTGGGACTCTCGGCGGAGGTGCCGGTGGTGATCGGGGCTAGCGACGGGGTGCTGGCAAACCTGGGGGTAGGGGCGATCGCCCCTGGCGTGGTAGCCGTCACCGTGGGCACCAGCGGCGCGGTACGGGCCATGGTTGATCATCCCCAGACCGATCCGCAAGAGCGACTGTTTTGCTACGCCCTAACTCCGGATCGCTGGGTGATTGGCGGGGCGATCAACAACGGAGGCATCATTCTGCGGTGGGTGCGGGATCACCTGGCCGATGCCGAGGTGGACACCGCCAGGTTGCTGCAGCAAGACCCCTACGATATTCTGACGGCGATCGCGGCGACGGTGCCCGCTGGTTCTGAGGGGTTGATCTTTCATCCCTACCTGGCGGGGGAGCGATCGCCCCTGGGGGATGCCAATGCCCGGGGTAGCTTCTTCGGCCTAGCCCTAAACCACACCAAGGCCCACCTGATTCGGGCCGTGCTAGAAGGCATCGTCTACAACCTGTACGAGGTGCTAGATGCCCTCCAAGCTGTGGTCGGCCCAGCCAAAAGCATTCAGGCCACCGGCGGTTTTGCCCGCTCGACCCTGTGGCGGCAGATGCTGGCAGACATCTTCGACCGGACGGTGACGATTCCTGAGACCTTTGAAGGCTCGTGCTTTGGAGCGGCGGTACTGGGGCTCTACGCCCTGGGCCACATCAGCAGTCTGGAGCAAGTCTCGGACATGATCGGCGAAACCCACCGCCACCAGCCCGATCCGGCCAGGGTGAAGCAGTACCGGAAAATGCTACCCCTTTACCGGACATTGCTGGCGCAGTTTAAGCCACTGTATGGGGCGATCGCTGAGGTGCAAACCAGCTCAGACAATAGCGGGGTGTAAAGCAGAAAACGCTAAGCGGCTTGCTTAACCGTCTATGGGCACAAACGTCTATCCGTGAAAATGAAAGTACCGCTAGTCTTGCGATCGCAAATGCTGCTCTAGCCAACGCTGCTCCTCTGGCTCCAACGGCGGTGGCGGTGGCAATTGTCCATAGTCAATTCGGCTACCATAGCGCCCGCGCCCATAGACCCCATCAAACACTGTCTGTAAATTCAAACGCACAGGCTGATCCGTCGGCTTCAGCGGTATGGGTATCGTCGGTAGTGGGTCTTGCAACCTGACCCCGTAGAGGTCAGCCGCCGGTCGCTGGTCGCTGACACTGATCAAAATCCGATAGGGCGTATCGTTTAGGTCACCCACTACAGGCATCGCCTCGCCCCCCCGTAGAAGGTCTAGCTCAACCAGATGAGTCATGGTGCTGAGTATCTGCCTACGTTTTGCTTCGTAAGCATTGCGTCCTGGGCCAGGGCGTTTATTCGCAGGCGACAGCAGCTCGATCGCCGTAATTACATCCCCTGTCTCTAGCTGCCGAATTTCTAGGTATCGCTCCCTTTCCATTTCTGGCATAGGCACTGCTACCCGTTGGGGTCGAGTCTGCACTGCCACCGGAGTCTCTTCGGGATGGGCGAATTCTTCCTCACCGGGCGCTTTGGCAACCACCGCGTCAGGAATGCCAATCAGCACGCCGCCATCTTCATCGTTGAGATAGGTGCGGACTTCAACTTCGACGTAGTAAGCCGGGTTTAGCTGAGCTTCAATCGCATCGGCGATCGCCACCATGAAGCGGCTATGAAATGACGACCGAAAAGCAGGCTGCTCTAGATATAAATCCATACCCGGTAGGGGCGATGACATCGTCTCTCGTCTCCTAAACCTACCTACATTCTAAGCAGGCACCGGATCATCCTTGGTAATGCCCCCAGCCTGCAACAGACTGGGGGCACCGTGCCTAAGACGCTGATCGATTAAACTACCGCGTAGGGGTGGGTGAGGCGATCGAGCTGCTTCACTAGCAGGCTCAAGAACAGACCCACATCGGTCACTACGCCAGTAGATTCAATCGAGCCGCGATCGGCTAGCTTGGTGACTACGGCGGGGTTGATGTCGACGCAGACCATCTTGACGCCAGCGGGGGTCATGTTGCCCACGCCGATCGCGTGGAGCATGGTGGAGAGCATCAGAATCATGTCGCAGCCCTGGACGAGGCGGGCGTATTCCGCCTGAGCCTCCAGCAGGTCCATTTTGGTGTCGGGGAGCGGCCCGTCATCGCGAATGGAACCGGCCAGGGAGAAGGGCACGTTGTTCTTGACGCATTCATAAAGTACGCCCTTGGTAACTACCCCCTGATCCACAGCGGCGGCGATGCTGCCGCAGCGACGCACGGCGTTGATCGCCTTCAGGTGGTGGCGGTGGCCACCGTGGACGGATACTCCCTGCTGCATGTCGACGCCCAGGGAGGTGCCGAGCATGGCCTGCTCAATGTCGTGGACGGCGATCGCGTTGCCCCCCAGCAAGGCCTGCACGTAGCCCTCACGAATCAGCCGCCCCAGGTGGTCGCCGCCGCCGGTATGAATCACCACCGGGCCAGCTACCACGGCCACCTTGCCGCCCTGATCGCGCAGACGGCGCAGATCCCACGCCACCTGTTCCACAATCAGCTCCACCCGACGCTCGCTTGAAACGCCGGACCCCATGAAGCTAAACTCCTCGGCGGTGGCGGTAGCGGCGGCGCGGCTGCGATCTTTGGTGCTGCGCACGCTGCGAATGCCGTCGTAGCCGACGATTACCTGGTCGCCCACGGCCAGGTCGCGCAGCAGCTTGCAGGTAGCGACCGGCTCCGATGCCGATACCAC
>PYEQ01000614.1 GCA_003017785.1 filamentous cyanobacterium CCP5
GAGTAGAGATGGGCAAAATGCACACCGATCGCCCGGTGCTGTCTTGCCTAGATTCACAATGCCCAATTGATTATGCCTTCGCCCGTGGACGAACCAGATTGCGACAGCTGAGAACAGAGTTGTGGGCGATCGCAATGCCATTGCAGCCCATGACAACGCCGTTGCGACCGGTGACAACAGCGTTGCGGGCAATGAGAACGGAATTGCGATGAAGGGCAACAGCGTTGTGAGGATTACGAACTGGGTTTGCGATCGCGACAACGCTATTGCCCAACCAAACAACGCCCTAGCGCCAGCGCCACGGCTCTCCAGACGCCGCAGGTGAGGTTAAGCAAAGCAGAACCCAACAGTAGCGAGCCTGCTGGGTTCCGTTGAGTGCTCTATCTAACCCACAGCGCCAGCCCTCAAGGCCTGGTGACTCCTCGCCTGCGGGTCATGACGCTGATATATTCGCCGCTGCGCCCGGTGGGGATGGGTTCTGACCAGGCAAATCTATCGCAGTAGCCCAGCGAGACCAGGTGGCTAATGCCATCGACAATGGCACCGTAATCGCCCAGCAAAATATGGCGCAGGGTCTCTTGCCGATAGCTCGGCAACGCGAAACTGTCGGGGCGATCGCCCTCTGGGGTGTTGTCTAAAAACATCGGGTTATCTCCGTTTTCGGTAAGGAAAACGGGGAACTATCCAGATCCCTCGTTTCAGCAAAGCGAGAGACCGGATCTAGAATGAACCCAGTCGGTGCGACACGAAGTCGCACGTTTTGAGTGAAGTTGAATCGTTCAACTTCCCAACCAGTGTCCAGGTTGGTCCCCAATCTATCCATGCGTCATCGGTAACGATGGGGTGTGAAGCGATAGGTAATGCCCAAGGAAACTGCCAACCCCAAAGCGGTGACCGGGTTAGGGGAAAACCCAGCGGATAAACGCCAGTGAATCTGTGCAGGCTGCGAGAGGAATTCAGGTCAGCGAAAGGGGTTGAAACGTTGATAGCGAAGCACTAGGGGCACCTCGATACTGACTAGTCGAGCATGGTCGGACACCCCGGCTTCCGCAGTAAAGCAGATATCCGTCTAGGTTGCGTCTCAAGCGTGCGGAACGTGGCAACCCCAATGGGGTCTGGAGCGTCCAGTACGTTGACTGCAAAGTTAACCAATTCCCCAGTGGGCACAGGATGCCTCAAGAAGCGAACGCCAGCGGGTCGAAAGGCTACAGGAAAGCAGATTTGGTTCTGTATAACTGGCTGGATAGGGCCATACCCATCCGGAAACGGGGCAGACGTGAGGCAGGTGGACCCTCGAACGAGCGATTAGCGAGCCTGAAGTTTGGGACAAGTTAGGTGCAGTCGATGGCTGTAAACGGACTCAAACCATCAACCGACTGGAACCAGGTCAACTGGCGTCAGGTGAATCGGCGGGTGAAGAATCTGCGGCATCGTATCTTTCGAGCCACGACAGACGGGGATTATAAACGGGTTCGCAGCCTGCAAAAGCTGATGTTGCGCAGCTACGCTAACCGATTGGTGAGCGTCCGTCGCGTGAGCCAGGTGAATGCGGGCAAGAACACGGCAGGCGTGGATAAGGTACTGGTCAAAACCCCCAGTGCCCGGAGTCAGTTGGTGGATAGCCTCAGCGGCCATCCCCTCTGGCACAGCCAGCCGACCCGACGGATATACATTCCCAAGGCCAATGGCAAACAACGCCCCCTCGGGATTCCCACCATTCGGGACCGAGCTCACCAGGCCATGGTGAAGTCGGCCCTGGAACCGGAATGGGAAGCCAAATTTGAGGGCAGCAGTTACGGCTTCCGCCCCGGCAGAAGTTGTCACGATGCCCTCGGCAAACTCTATCTACTCTGCTGTCCCCACCGGACAAAGCCGTGGGTGCTCGACGCCGATATTCAAGGCTGCTTCGACCACATCAACCACGACTTTTTACTGGGAGCCCTCGGCCAGTTTCCAGGCCGGGCTGTCATTGCCCAATGGCTCAAGGCCGGGTATCTAGAGCGTGGTCGCTGGCACCCGAGTGAGGCGGGCACTCCGCAGGGGGGCGTCATCTCCCCCTTGCTCGCCAACATTGCCCTTCATGGCATGGAGGCGGCACTGGGCGTCAAACACAACCGTCAGGGGTGGTTGGCGAACAGTCCCTATGCGGTGGTGCGCTATGCCGATGACTTTGTGGTGCTCTGCCAGAGCGAAGCCAATGCCCAGGCCGCTCAGGCCATGCTGCAAGTCTGGTTGCAGCCTCGGGGCTTAACGCTATCGCCAGAGAAAACCCGCATCGTGCATTTACGCCAGGGCTTTGATTTTCTGGGCTGTCATATTCGTCATTATCCGGCCCCACAAACCACTCGAACCGGTTGGAAACTCCTGATTACCCCCAGTCAGGACGCGATTCGAACAGTGAAGGCCAAGCTCAAACAACGGTGGCAAGACCTGAAAGGGGCGTCTCCCAGAATGGTCATTCGAGTCCTCAATCCAATGATTCGAGGATGGGCCAATTACTATCGTCCCTATGTCAGCAAGGCGGTGTTTTATCGACTGGATAAATGGATGCGGGTTCGGCAATGGCGCTACTTGCACCGACGTCATCCCCAAAAATCTAAACGGTGGTGCGTCCAGCAGTACTGGGGGTACTTCGACCCGGCATACCCCGATGCCCCCTGCTTTGGCGATAAAGCCTCGGGGGCGTTCCTGCTGCGGTTCTCCAGGCAGAACATTCAACGGCATGTTATCGTCCGAGGCACCGCCTCAATGGATGATCCTGACCTGAAAGACTACTGGCAACGGCGGCAAGCCAAACAAGCAACCCAGCTTCAACCCAGTCGTCAACGCATCGCTCGCCAGCAACAGGGGCACTGTCCGGTGTGCGGTGAGTCTCTCTTCAATGGAGAGCAACTTCACCTCCACCATCGTCTCCCAAAAGCTAAAGGCGGACAGAATCGTTACTCGAATCTGGTTTTACTGCATATGTATTGTCACCAGCAAACCCATGCTCATTCCCGCTAAGTCAGGTCTGCTTGAGCCGTGTGCGGTGAGAGTCGCAAGCACGGTTCTGAGGGGAGGGGGCTGTCTCTTATACACATCT
>PYEQ01000615.1 GCA_003017785.1 filamentous cyanobacterium CCP5
GTGGAATATATTCAAGCCTGCTCAGAACCGGAGCGGTGCCTGGTGTTTTTCGACGGAGCGCTGGTGGTCACCTTCGCAGAGGTGTTTGAAGCAGAGGGGCGAGAGCCCTACGTGCAGGCAATGCTGAAGCTGCTGCGGGCCAGCGAACAGTATCAGGTACCTCTGGTGGGCTATGTGGACACTTCCTATGCCCACGACTTAACCACCATGGTGCATCACGCTGCGGG
Organism: filamentous cyanobacterium CCP5; assembly: GCA_003017785.1. GTDB lineage: Bacteria > Cyanobacteriota > Cyanobacteriia > Phormidesmidales > Phormidesmidaceae > CCP5. Next base: position 228 of record PYEQ01000615.1, read on the forward strand.
CCTTCAAAAAACCGAGCGCATCCACGATGCTCAGATTCTCAATCCCTTAATGCAGTGGGGAGAACGGATTCCGCTGCACCGCTGCGATCGCGGCGGAATTTTGAACTATTACGAGGAAATGGGAAATCAGGTCGATTTTACCTATCTCAAAACGACCCGTGAGGGGTATCCAGCCCGTCTGGAGATTCCGAGTTGGGTCTACAAATCGGGACGGCTAGGGGCATTGATTGATCGGGTTCGTGCCGAGGTAGTGGTCGGCGGCGGCTATCCCTACGCTATCGAAACAGCCGACCAAACGGCTGTCATTCAAAGTCAAGACCGGCAGCTGTTCTACCGAATTTTCCAGGATTGGACCCGCCAGGAGGATATTGGCCTGCGATTTTCTCGCAAGATGGTCAGCAAAGTGCGCCGGCGCTAGTCGGCGTTGTCCCCCATTAACTATCGAAAAGCAACTATCGAAAAGCTAAGAAATCTAGACCTTTTGAGCGTAAACGAGAACTTAGAAGACTTTAGTGCGGGAACCCGTACTCCGATGGCTGTTGCGATCGCCACCTCTAGCACCGTAAATTAGCACTCGGGACTGGAGAGTGCTAAGTCCTCGGAGTTCGCATTGCGCCGCTGCAACTCAATAATTTTCGTCCGCGCAGTATTCGTAGCAAATCTGGAGACAAGAATCTATGGCAGCTATTACCCTAGCCGCTTCTAGCCTAAAGCCTTTGGGCGATCGAGTCATGGTCAAGGTCAGCGCATCTGAAGAGAAAACGGCTGGTGGCATCCTACTGCCAGACACCGCCAAGGAAAAGCCCCAAGTCGGTGAAATCACTGCAGTTGGCCCCGGTAAGCGCAACGACGACGGAACCCGTCAGAGCATTGAGGTCAACGTGGGTGACAAGGTGCTTTATTCCAAATACGCCGGCACCGACATCAAGTTGGGGTCAGACGAATATGTTTTGCTGTCTGAGAAGGATATTTTGGCGACCCTTGCCTAGTTCTTCTCAAAACTAGACGGATAAGTCATTGGTCATCGACTGGGGTAGCACTTCGGAGTCATGGCCAATGGCTTTCACTGTTGATGGAAATCTGCTCACACTTCTGTTGTTCACCCTAGATCAGGTAAGGATTTAACCTATGGCTAAGCGCATCATTTACAACGAAAACGCTCGCCGCGCCCTGGAGCGAGGCATGGACATTCTGGCCGAAGCCGTTGCTGTCACCCTCGGTCCCAAAGGGCGAAATGTCGTTCTCGAGAAAAAGTTTGGCGCACCTCAGATCATTAACGACGGCGTCACCATTGCTAAGGAAATCGAGCTAGAAGACAACGTCGAAAATACTGGCGTTGCCTTGATCGCCCACGCCATGGTCAAAGAGGGTCTACGCAACGTAGCCGCCGGGGCCAACGCTATTACCCTCAAGCGCGGCATTGACAAGGCCACCGCTTATCTTGTCGAGAAAATTGCCGAGCACGCCCGTCCCGTGGGTGACTCTAAGTCCATCGCCCAGGTGGGCACCATTTCCGCTGGCAACGACGAGGAAGTCGGTCAGATGATTTCCCAGGCCATGGACAAGGTAGGTCGCGAAGGGGTAATTTCCCTGGAAGAAGGCAAGTCCATGACCACCGAGCTGGAAATCACCGAGGGGATGCGCTTCGACAAGGGCTATATCTCCCCTTACTTCGTCACCGATACCGAGCGCATGGAAGCGGTGTTTGAAGAGCCTCTGATCTTACTGACCGATAAGAAAATCAACTTGGTGCAGGACTTAGTACCGGTGCTCGAGCAAGTAGCCCGGGCTGGTCGTCCCCTAATCATCATCGCTGAGGACATCGAAAAAGAAGCCCTGGCCACCCTAGTGGTCAACCGTCTGCGGGGCGTGCTCAACGTGGCCGCGGTGAAGGCCCCTGGGTTTGGCGATCGCCGCAAGGCCATGCTGGAAGACATCGCCGTGCTCACCGGCGGTCAGGTGATTTCCGAAGACACCGGTCTGAAGCTGGAGAGCACCAAGGTGGACATGCTGGGTAAAGCCCGCCGAATCAACATCACTAAAGACACCACCACCATCGTCGCCGAAGGCAACGAGAAGGACGTCAAGGCCCGCTGTGAGCAAATCCGCCGTCAGATCGAGGAAACCGAGTCCTCCTATGACAAAGAGAAGCTCCAGGAGCGCCTAGCGAAGCTCTCCGGCGGTGTGGCCGTGATCAAGGTTGGTGCCGCCACCGAAACCGAGATGAAAGACCGCAAGCTACGCCTGGAAGACGCCATCAACGCCACCAAAGCGGCCGTTGAGGAAGGCATCGTCCCCGGTGGTGGTACTACCCTGGCTCACCTGGTGCCGGCCCTAAATGAGTGGGTCGATGCCAACCTAGTCAATGAAGAACTGACCGGCGGTCGGATTGTGGCTCGTGCCCTAGCAGCTCCCCTGATGCGGATCGCTCAAAACGCAGGTCGCAACGGCGCTGTGATCGCTGAGCGGGTAAAGGAAGTGCCCTTTAACACCGGTTATGACGCTTCCACAGACCAGTTTGTAGACATGCTGGAAGCAGGCATCGTAGATCCGGCCAAAGTTACCCGTTCTGCCCTGCAGAATGCGGCATCCATTGCCGGTATGGTGCTGACCACGGAATGCATCGTGGCAGACAAGCCTGAACCCAAGGAAGGCGGTGCTGCTGCCGGCGCTGGCATGGGTGGAGACTTCGACTACTAACCCTTAGCTAGCCGTTAGGCGTCGTAAAAAGCGGGCTCGCTTGAGCCCGCTTTCTTTATATTTATCCTGATATCTATCCTGGAGTTTCTCTGATAGCTGGCGTTAGCTACTGATAGTTGACAATCCGCATAAAGCCTGTCTCTTATACACATCT
>PYEQ01000616.1 GCA_003017785.1 filamentous cyanobacterium CCP5
CTTGAATTCTGGCGAGAAATACTTCTCTAAGTTGCGGTACGTTGGTTTTTGTACGAGTCTCCATGTGCCGAGAGATGACTCGTCGAGCAAGTCTTCCCATTCCTGAATCAATTCTCTACGTCCTGTTCGTTTCTCTCTTTCAGCTTCAAGCTGTTTTTCATGTTCGGCTTGAAGCTGCTGCATCTTTTCATCGTGCTGCTGTCTTTCCTCATCGCGCTTCCGTCCATGCTCTTGTCTTTCCGCATTGATCTGCTGTTCAAATGTCTGGCGCAATTTTTCAACATCACGGTTGCCTCTGTTCGTAACCCATGCAGCTAAGACGCCACCCAGAAGAGCACCAAGGAAACTCAAGAAAGGAACTGCCAGGAACATCCAGTCAGGTGCTTGTGTTGGCGTCGGTGTTGCAACTGGTGTCGAAGTCTGGGCGACGAAGTAAGTCGTTTTACTCGTTTCGTTCATGGGCGTTCCTCGTGCCGAGTAGCGAACACAGTCTAGGAACGGAGTGCCTGGGCACTCCTGTTCGCGTGACTCACTGCTGTCGTGTATGACTACATTTTGGATTAACTATTGGCTTAAGTAATTTACGAAACGCCAGGTCAGCAAAGCAGTTGGTAACTGCTTCTCCAGCAGCAACCTGCCCCAGACCATTACTTGTAGCGCCGTGAACGCTCCTTGAAGCACCAAGCTTGACCAGCGTACTCGGACGTGGAACGAATCCTCCTCTGAGATTTGCCAACAAAATGTTCCGTAGTCCAAAACCAAAGGCCGAGTAACTCTTGTGTTAGGAGAGATATAGGGCAGATTTGGGACAGTTCTTTGAGTTTTGGCCTACTCAGTTTGTGACTAATCAACGGGCCTGACGGGATTCGAACCCGCAACTTCCGCCGTGACAGGGCGGTGCTCTAACCGATTGAACTACAGGCCCTCATTTGAGGCACTATTCATTGTGCAGACGGCAAGTGTATTTTGTCAAACAATTTGCGGCTGGGCTCAAAAACCACCGATGGGGTAATCCTGCAAACCCCAGTGGAGAACCGGAGTATACTGGAGAAGTCAAGCTAGCCGCAGAGGCCCCTCAAAACTTTGGAACTGTCTTGCAAAAGTGAATACGCCCTCCTGGCGCTGTTAGAGCTCAGCATCCACTACAGCGCCGGGGAGCCCATGCAGATTCGTCAGATCGCGGCTAAGCAAAACATTCCAGATCGGTATTTAGAGCAGCTCTTAGCTACCCTGCGACGGGCGGGACTGGTGCGCAGCCAGCGGGGAGCCCGGGGCGGTTACCTACTAGCCCGAGAGCCCTGGCAGGTCAGCCTCTATGAAGTGGTCAGCTGCATCGAAGGCTTTGATAACCAGAGCGATCGCGACCAGACTCCCGATACCACCGAAGGATTAGTGATTCAGGGGGTGTGGCAAGAGGTGCGGACTGCCGCCGAAGACATGCTTCAGAAATACACCCTGCAAGACCTGCTGGATAAACGAACTGCCAAACAGCAGGTCGACTACATGTACTACATCTAGGAATACCTATGCGGATTGCCGAAAACGTGACTCAGCTAATCGGGCGCACTCCCCTCGTCCAGCTCAACCGCATTCCCCAGGCGGAGGGCTGTGTCGCTCGACTGGTGATGAAGCTGGAAGGCATGAACCCTTCGGCTTCTGTAAAAGACCGCATCGGTATCAACATGATTGAAGCGGCAGAAGCGGTCGGAGCCATTACCCCCGGCAAAACCACCCTAGTAGAGCCCACCTCCGGTAACACCGGCATCGCCTTAGCCATGACCGCCGCCGCCAAGGGTTATCGACTGATCTTGACCATGCCCGAAACCATGAGCTCTGAGCGCCGGGCAATGCTGCGGGCCTATGGAGCCGAGCTAGAGCTAACCCCCGGTATGGAAGGCATGGGTGGCTGCATCCAGCGGGCCCAGGAGATTGTCGACACCCTGGAAGATGCCTACATGCTCCAGCAGTTCCGCAATCCGGCCAATCCAGCCATTCACCGCACCACCACCGCCGAAGAAATTTGGGCAGACACCGACGGTCAGGTAGACATGCTGGTGGCCGGGGTCGGCACGGGCGGCACCATTACCGGCGTCTCCCAGACCCTCAAGCAGCGCAAGCCAGAATTTCGGACGATCGCCGTTGAACCCGTCAGTAGCCCAGTGCTCTCCGGCGGACGCCCCGGCCCCCACAAAATTCAGGGCATCGGCGCCGGTTTCATCCCCGAAGTCTTAGACAAATCCTTGATTGATGAGGTGGTGCTGGTCAGCGATGACGACGCGATCGCCTATGGTCGTCGCCTTGCCCGGGAAGAAGGTTTGCTGTCGGGAATTTCCAGCGGAGCGGCGGTGCGAGCGGCGATCGAGGTGGGTAAGCGCCCTGAGAATGCAGGCAAGCTGATTGTAATCATCCAGCCCAGCTACGGCGAAAGATATCTAAGTACGCCCCTGTTCCAGGATCCTGAGCTGGTGGCCCCGGTGGCTGTTAGCTGAGTGAGAAGCGCAGTCGCGGGGTGAGCGGAGTCGTTCGCGGAGCGTCCCTAGTGGGAAACCCCGACGGGTAAAAGCCAGGGGTTAATTTCTTGAGGTGCTGTAGCGATCTCGCGTCTCATATTCAGCTCGCGCTATTCGTTAGCATCCCCTGGACATTTAATATCAAGGCGATGACATGTCATGTCACTGCCTGCGCATCTTATGTCACGCTCCCGACATGTCATGTCACTGCCTGCGTATCTTATGTCACGCTCCCGACATGGCATATCAGCGCCTGTGCATCTTATGTCATGCCCCTGGTATGGCATATCAGCGCCCGCGTATCTGATGTCACGCCTCTGACATGTCATGTTACTGCCTGCCCATCTTATGTCACGCCCCTGATATGGCATATCAGCGCCTGCGTATCTTATGTCAGCCCGTGAACACGTCATGTTAGCGCCTGTGCATCTTATGTCAGCCCGCGAACATGGCATATCAGCGCCTGCGTATGCCATATCGTTCCGTTAACAGGACATTGCATGTCCCGTGCTTCTTGATAGCTGCCTGAGCGCAGGGCTTTAATCGCATGTTTTGAAGAATAATTCTGGTGAATGAACCGGTGGTCTTTGCACTGGGCGCAAGCTTTGCGCCCCTACAGGTC
>PYEQ01000617.1 GCA_003017785.1 filamentous cyanobacterium CCP5
CCCCTGTGGCGCCACGACGTTGTCCCCTTGTAACAGTGAGTTTGAATTGTCTGTCATCTTGATGTAGTTTCTCTAACCCGCGCTCAACTGAGTTACAGCGGAAGGGCACACTACGCTTGATTCGCCTGCGTCTGCCTGACTTCTCTAATGAGTTACTGCTATGGTTAAGGCCTACCACAAACCCGTGCGGCTTTCTCTTCCGCTTTCGGCGCCAGTGCCCCGCAGCTGTAGCCCTCCGCTTGGTCCTAAAGCCCCCCAGGCTGGGCAGCAAAAGTCTTGCCCATACCACATCGTGATGGCCTGTTTTTTGGGCGGGCAGGTGCTGATGCGGGTTTTGCGATGTGGCATCAATCGCCAGCGTACCCTCGAGCAAATGGTGGCCGCAGGGCCGCTAACCCTAACCCCGGTGCTGCTGACCAACATTTTTGCCGGCATGATTTTTACCATTCAAACCGCTCGCGAACTGCAGCGGTTTGGTGCTATGCACGCCCTCGGCGGAGCCTTTGCAATGGCCTTTTGTCGAGAACTTGCGCCTATTCTGACGGCTGCGATTATGGCCGGTCAGGTGGGTACGGCCTACGCTGCCGAAATTGGCTGTATGAAGGTGACTGACCAAATCGATGCGCTCAAAGTGTTGCGCACCGACCCCGTAGACTACCTGGTGGTGCCTAGAGTTGTTGCCTGCTGCGTCATGCTGCCGGTGCTGACAGTGCTGGGGCTGGTGTTAGGTATTGCCGGTGGGGCAGGGGTGGCATTCTTCTTTTATGAAATGCCCGTGGGACAGTTTCTCGACTCAGTGCGATCGCTGTTGGTGCTCAACGATCTCATCGCCGCTGTGATCAAGTCGGTGCTGTTTGGGGCGATTGTAGCGCTGGCGGGCTGTACCTGGGGGTTAACGACCACCTGCAGTCGATCGGTAGGGCGAGCCGCTACCTCAGCTGTAGTCACTACCTGGGTGGGTCTGTTCGTCGTCGATTTCTTTCTGTCGCTGGTGCTGTTTGGTGGCGCAGGGGTAGCGCTGCACTGATTTACTCCAGCGGGCGACGCCACGGGTTGCAGAGTTGTACCGGTTTAACCTACGCTTGGGCTACTCGGACCCAGCTGGCAGCAGCTCAGTACCGTAGTCCACATAAGTGCCATCGGGCATGAGGGTACCCATCAGTGCAGCTTCGCTGAGGTCGGCCCCAGCTATATCGGCCCCGCGCAGGTCTGCTCCCTGAAGGTTGGCGTTGCTGAGGTTGGCCCCGCGCAGGTTGGCCCCTTTGAGATTGGCTCCGCGCAGGTCGCTACCGGTTAGCACCGCTTCTTTAAGGCTTGCGCCCTGCAGATTAACGCCTACCAGCTTGGCACCGGCAAGCATAGCGCGGTTGAGCTGGGCCCCAGATAAGTCGGCCAGAAAAAAGTCGGTGCCAATTAGGTTGGCCCAGTTCAGCTTGCTTTTGCGCAGACAGCTATGGGAGAACACTCCGCCAGGCATAAATGCCCCTACCAGGTTTTGGCCCTGAAGGTTACAGTCAATAAATTCTACAAAGGGCATCTTGATGCCTTCTAGGGAGAGTTTGCGCAGATCAAGATGCTGAAACTGGAGCTGGCCGCGGCTATAGCTTTGGGTGAGTAAATCGAGGGAATAACGGCTAGGAGTGAGCATGGACCGTTTAGGTGGGTAAGGGTAGAAGCTGCGATCGCCTTGACACAGTAGATGCTTAATGCGCTTACCCCGAGAACTCTAAAACCCTTGACCAATAGGAGCTTGGCGCACATTCCCTGACTTCAATCCTAGGGGTTTTAACGGTCTTTGCAACAGGCAGGTTTTCAATATTTGTATCTTTCAAGACAAATGACTTAACGAATCTCGGCTGCTCCTATAGCGTTGGCTAATTTGCTTGGGACCGCAGCGACTAGCTGTAGCTAAGACTGGGATGGCGGCCTAACGTATGGCATAGCCCTTGGGCTAACTGTGCAAAGGTCCTAACGTCATGGCGGCTGTAGAAGCCAGAGATAGCGAATTTTGAACACCCGAAGGAATGCTTACCACTTCAGCCAAGCTGGCGCAATCATAATTGACATTTTGTTACATATAGTTTACATTGATTTACATAAGGAAGCGCAACGCCCTGATCGCACAGCTAACACCTTAGTCAGCAGAGCGTTTTGCGACTCTCAACAACTTCAAACGGAGGTTCATTTATGATTGCTCTACTGATTTCACTTTTCGTTGTCGGCTGGGCTGCCGCCGCTCTGATCGGTACTCAGGCTTACTTTCGTGGCGAACAAACCAAGCCTATCCACGAGCGCAACTGGCGCTCTGAGTCCTTTGACCAGCTGGCTAAATCGGTTACCGGGCAGTCAACTGACTTCAGCGATCGCGTCCCTGCCTATAGCGGCGATGCCTTTACCAGCAATTCCCTTTAGTCTGTCAGTGGCTTGAGTCCAAGCACGGATTGCTGGCACAAGCTTCCAAAAGTTTCCCCTGTAGGCTCCTACTCTCAACCGCTCCCCAGTGGGGAGCGGTTTTTTATGCTTCACGCTCTACCACAATGACGTTCTCGGTCACCTGCTCAAAGGTGTCGTCGTGGCTGATTACAAACAGCTGCTGAAAGGTTTTGATCCGGCCTATGGCCTCGGCTAGCCCCTGCCGCCGGGGGCGATCCATATTCGTTGTCGGCTCATCAAAAAAGGCAATGTCGACGTCGGCCAGCACCTTGAGCAAGGCCAGTCGCACGGCCAGGGCAGCGCACATCTGTTCGCCCCCCGACAGGTTGACAAAGCGTCGCTGATTGGGGCCATCCTGCACCAAAATCTCGTAGTCGCGGCTCCACTCTAGAGCGACGTTGGGGCGGTTGAGTAGGTCTCGAAATAGCCTGTCGGCCTGCTGAGAAACGCTGCGCACGTACTGCTCGGTGATGCGTGGACCAGCTTCGTTGTAGGCCTTACGGGCAAAGGTGATAAATCGCTTGGCCTGTTCTCGGCTCTGAAGCTGGCGCTTGGCCGCGTCGCGTCGCTGGGCCAGGGCCTGAAGGGCGGCAATCTGCTGGTTGAGATCGGCTAAACGCTGCTGCTGCTGGGGCAGGCTACCGGCGAGCTGGTCGGCTTCCGATTTTACGGTGCTGTAGGCGGTTTCAAGGG
>PYEQ01000618.1 GCA_003017785.1 filamentous cyanobacterium CCP5
GTTTCTTCGATTGCGGCACTCCGCTGGCTGGGGTGTCCTTCTAAGCCGGTGATAATTTCTCCGGCTTCCTGGGCGTGGGTAAGGGATTCACTGGCCTGGGCTTTGAAGAAATCCACGATGGGAATCCGGTTGGGGCCAGTCACCATCAGCGAGTAGTGGGTATAGCGCACGACGCCTGCTAGCTCAAACTCCATGATCTGGTTAAGCAATTCAATGGTGCTTTGGGTGTTGAGATCTTTCATTTAGATGCGGCAAGAACAGCGGACTTGATCTTAAAGCACGAGGCTATGGAGTTTGCTCAGACGGCTTTTGGGCGATCGCTGGCGGCAAGAAGAATTACTACCCTCGTACTCTATAGCATGGCGACCGTTTTTGGGAATGAATTGCAATAAGCTGGGGGCGATCGCTAGTCGCCTGAGATAGTCGAACAGTTTGTCTTAACGTAGTTGTACTTAGCGTCAAGAAAACCCAGAAGCCATGAAAGCCCACGAGTTTACAGGAGAAATCACTACTGATGGGCAGCTCAAGGTTCCTGAAGCGGCATTGTCTCAACTATCGGGTCGCCATCAATCGGTCAGAGTTATTGTGCTCGTACAAGAACCGTCTGAAGCCGAGGAAGAAGAGCAGGGTAAGCGCAAGAAAATCACCCGTGCATTGAGCGTCGAGTTGCCGCACAAGAAGCCGAGAGGGGGCCAACTCAGCGACGAGCAGAAAGCGGACAATCAGGCTTTAGCCAGTGAACGAGTAGTCTGTGAGCACCCCTTTGCAGGGCTCAAGCGCTATGGCATCGCGCATCAGGTCTATCGGAACCGCAAAGCCAGGTTTGATGAGCGCTCGATGGTGACCGCCGCTGGACTCTGAAACTTCTATCTAGATGCGGCATAGCTGAGCCACAGAAATTACCCCGGTCAGCTTAACCATCCAATAAATACTGACTATTTTACAACTACCCTAGTAGTGCAGAAAACTTTTCTGAGTCTCGTGATGGACAGCTTAGACGGTCAAAATAGCGGCTGAAACCCATTGCCTTCATTCGATTCCTAGAGAAATCCAAAATTTTCCTTCCCAACAAGAATCCTTGATTCATGAAGATTTCAGGAGTTTTCTGCACCACCAGGGTTATTCCACTGTGACTGATTTTGCCAGGTTACGGGGCTGGTCGACATCTAGCCCCCGATGGGCTGCAATGTAATAGGCCAAAAGCTGCAGCGGAATCACAGATAGCAACGGAGACAGGAGTTCCCTGACCGTCGGTACCGGCAGCAAATGATCAAAGATTTCTTTGGCATCAACATCATCTAATGGTACGACACCAATCAGTTGTGCATCCCGTGCTTTGGCTTCCTGGGCGTTGGAGAGAACCTTATCGTAAACAGCTCCCGGCATCGCAATTGAAACAACAGGCACCTTGTCATCTAAAAGGGCTATGGGACCATGTTTCATCTCTCCGGCTGGATAGCCTTCAGCATGAATGTAGCTAATTTCCTTAAGTTTGAGGGCTCCCTCAAGAGCAATAGGAAAGTTAATCCCTCGGCCAAGGTAGATAAAGTCTTGAGTACTGACAAAATTGTGGGCCAGCTCTTCAATCTGAGAAGCCTGACTTTCAAGCACTATTTCCATTTGGACTGGCAGCTGTTGCAGCTCCTCTAAAAGGGTCTGCAGTGCCTTTCCCGAAAGAAACTGTCGGCGATGGGCCAGGTCGATACTCAGAACATAAAACGCTATCAGCTGGGCGATGAACGTTTTAGTGGCGGCAACCCCAATTTCGATCCCTGCAAGGGTATCAATAATATGAGGGACTAATCGCGAGAGAGAACTTTCTGGCCGGTTCGTAATCCCTATCAGGCGAGGGGCAAAGGATGGATCGCCGTGATGGCGGCGGCGTTCCTGTTCCATCTCTAGAGCGGCCAGGGTATCTGCTGTTTCACCGGACTGGGTAACGCCGATGGTTAGGGTATTAGGCATCAGTGGGGATGGAGCATAGCGAAATTCTGAGGCATAGTGCACCACAGTCGGGATACCGGTGAGCTGTTCTAGTAAATATTTACCTACCATGCTAGCGTGCCAGCTAGTGCCGCAGGCCAGAATCTGAATCTGCTCTACCCCAGTCAGCAGTTCCGCCGGTAGAGGTAGCCTGACTGGCGGCTGACTGGCAGGCTCAGCAGGGCTCCAGAGATCGTTGATGTAGGTTTTCAATCCGGTTCGGACAACCCCTGGCTGCTCAAAAATTTCCTTAAGCATAAAATGCTTGAATCCCTGCTTTTCTACCGTTAGGGGGTTCCAGTTTAGGGTCAGGGGGTATTTCGGCAGACGTTGACCGGCAAAGCTGTAGACTTCAACCCCCAAGGGCGTCAACCGAGCCAATTCTCCATTTTCCAGGGGTAACACAGAGCGGGTATGGGCCACCAAGGCGGGCGTATCGGAGGCACAGAAGAATTCTCCCTGCCCCAACCCAATCACCAGGGGAGCCTGTTGCCGGACAACGATCAGTTCATCGGGATAGTTAGCTGAAATAATGGCCAGGGCAAAAGCCCCGTCAAGCTGGGCCACGGTCAAACGTACTGCTTCCAGCAAGGCTGATTGATGGCCCAAAACTCCTGGGGATGTATCTAAATGCTTGAGGCATTCTTCAATTAAGTGAGGAACGACTTCAGTATCGGTTTCAGAATCAAAGGAATGGCCCGTTGCCCTTAATTCCTCCCGAAGTTCGCGGTAGTTTTCGACAATGCCGTTCTGAACTACAGCAATGCGTCGAGAGGTATCGCGATGGGGGTGGGCATTATACTCTTCTGGCTTGCCGTGGGTGGCCCAGCGGGTATGGCCGATGCCCAACCGCGCCGGAAGCTCGAATCCCTCGATCTTTGTCTGAAGATTCTGGAGCTTTCCCTTAGCTCGAATGCACTCCAACTCGCCCTCATTGATGATAGCGATACCTGCGGAGTCATAACCCCGATACTCCAGAGGAAGGAGGAAGGAAAGAAGAAAGGGGGAAGAAGAAAGAAAAGGGAAAAAGAGGGAGGAAGAGAAAAAGAGGGAAGGAAAGAGAAGAGAGAAAAGGGGGGGGAAGGAGGGAAAGAAAAAGAAGAGGGGAAAAGGAGGGGAAGGAAGAGGAGGG
>PYEQ01000619.1 GCA_003017785.1 filamentous cyanobacterium CCP5
AAGCTGGGCGGCACCGGAAGTGTTTACCTGGCTGGCCAAAGCTGGCAGCGTCAGCCCCAAAGACATGTTTGACACCTTTAATATGGGCATCGGCTTTGCCATTGTGCTGCCTACGTCTGAAGCCGAGGGTCTGGTGAAGTGGCTGAGCGATCGCCAGCTGAGCGCCTGGATTATCGGCTCGGTCGTTTCTGGGGAGGGCAATCTTCTCGGCCTACCGTAAAAAAGCGTTATTTCTAGCGGTTTTTTAGCTACGGTGAGGTCAGATGATTCAGAAAGGAGTATTCAGTTGAAATCCTCGAACCTAAGCTGGCAGCCGGTTGTTGCCAGTTTTGTGGCATTTGTGGTGCTGATTTTGGCTACCAGCAGCTTCGTGATTATCAATCCGGGGCAGGCTGGAGTACTCAGTATCCTCGGTAAGGCCCAGGATGGAAGTTTGCTAGAAGGGCTTCACTTCAAGCCTCCCTTTGTCTCTAACGTGGACGTATATGACGTCACCGTCCAGAAATTTGAGGTGCCCGCCCAGAGTTCTACGAAGGACTTGCAAGACCTGACCGCCCGCTTTGCAATCAACTTTCGCCTAGACCCGACGGAGGTGGTCACCATTCGCCGCACCCAGGGGACGCTGGAGAACATTGTCTCCAAAATTGTGGCACCCCAAACCCAGGAATCTTTCAAAATTGCGGCGGCTCGGCGAACGGTCGAAGAGGCAATCACCGAGCGGGCAGAGCTGAAGAAAGACTTCGACATCGCCCTCAACAGCCGCCTGGAAAAATACGGTATCTTGGTGCTCGACACCAGCGTAGTTGACCTGAGCTTTTCGCCGGAGTTTGCTAAAGCGGTTGAGGAAAAACAAATCGCCGAACAGCGGGCCAGGCGGGCGGTTTACGTGGCCCAGGAAGCGGAGCAGGAAGCCCAAGCAGAAATCAACCGGGCTAAAGGCCGCGCCGAAGCCCAGCGGCTGCTGGCAGAAACTCTCAAGGCCCAGGGGGGAGAACTGGTGCTGGAGAAAGAAGCGATCGAAGCCTGGCGTCTAGGCGGGGCTCAAATGCCAAAGGTCCTTGTGATGGGGAAGGGCGGCGCTCAAGGGGCTCCTTTCATCTTCAATCTAGATGATTTAGAGAAGCCGTAAAGCCACTGATGGCTTTACTTGCGCTTAGCTGGCTAAAAGGCGACGCTGATAGCTTGGGTGGGCGCGTAGGTCACTTCGGCGACCATGCCGGGCTCACCCAGCCTTTGGGACTGCCCATTGTTATAGCTGACCACCACTCCTCCGGCGTTCCCCGCTCGAATGGTTAGCTGCTGATCGGCTGTCCAAGAGCGAGAGTCCCCCTGTTGGAGGATACCTTCAAAGGTCGTTTCTCCATCGGCGACAATTCGTAGCCAGGATTGGGCTGTAAGGGTCATTTCTACTTCAATGGGCGAGTCGCTGGGAGCCTGTGCCGGAGCTTCAGTGCCGTCTTCGGAATTGGTTACAGACTGTTGGCGATCGCTCTGGGTTTCTTCCCGCTGGGCCAGAGGGTCTAATGCTGGCATGGTGCTCATTTCTGGTGCTGTCCGCCTGAGTAAATAGGCGAGGCTGCTGATGGCGGCCACCATGACCAGCACATAGGTAAGGTACAAATGCAGCGGACGCAGTTGGGCAGAGCCCGATCGCGTCCAGCCTGAGCGACGCTGGGCTTGAACAGGGGTGAAAAATTGAATCGCCAGGGCGTCTCCATCTAAGCCCAAAGCGTTTCCGTAGCGGCGAATCAAACCACGGACATAAACTGGTTCTGGAAGTTGAGCCAGGTCACCTGATTCTATTGCCCGTAACAGACTGGCTCTAATCAGGGTCTTTTCAGCGATCGCCTCAATCGCGATGTGGTCAGCCTCACGGCTAGCCTTGAGAACGTTGCCAATCTCTTGGAGCTGCAGCTGATAGGTTTGAGACAGAGAAAGCGAACTACTTTTCATAAAGAGACTAACTACAGGCAACAGATAGGGAAGGAGAACTGAGGGAAAGCGGGGTCGGCGGATAGAGGCCGTCAATCTCCGCCTGAGTAAGGGGACGATATGCTCCCTGGGCAACTGATCCAAGGGATAATCCGCCAACGGCAGTGCGATGTAGGTGGATCACGGCGTGATCAAGCTGCTCAGCTACCCGTCGAATTTGACGGTTACGCCCCTCTTGGATCGTAACTTCCAACTCTGCCGAATCGGGTTTTAGCTGAATCAGAGTAACCTGGGCCGGTCGGGTTAGGCGACCATCCAGACATACGCCCTGACGCCAGTGCTCTAAGGTCTCGCCAGTCGGATGACCATGGACCTCTACCCGATAAGTCTTAGCGATGTCGTGGCTGGGGTGGGTAAGATAGTGGGTCAAAGCCCCGTCATTGGTCAAAATTAGCGCTCCGGTGGTGTAGGCATCGAGACGCCCGACCGGATGCAGCCCCACTCCCTGGAGGTCAGCCGATAGCAAATCCAGCACGGTGGTTCGTCCTTCAGGATCGGCACAGGTGGAAATTACCCCCAGAGGCTTGTGGAGCAGCAGGTAATGATGCTGAGGGCGCTGTTGGGGGGAAATGGGCTGGCCATTGACCCAGATATCATCGATGTCTGGATCGGCTTTTTGGCCGACTTCGGCGATCGCCCCATTGATTTGTACCTGGCCAGCCGCAATCAGGCGCTCTGCCTGGCGTCGAGAAGCCAGCCCCCATTGAGATAACACCTTTTGCAACCGCTCCTGAGCCATGGGAAGTTGAAATTTATTACGACTATATTGAAACAGGACAACCCACCTGTTAACAAGAGGGGGACTCCGCCTGAGTTCGTTCGGACCTGTCTTTCGGGCTGCTGAGAAGGCTGAAGAGCGGTGTTAAAGCTAAACCAGGAGGCATTCCGGCAAATATATTTGCAGCCAGCCTCCTCCTAAATCAGGGTGGTTTTCGGCTTTGATGGTGCCCTGATGGACCTGTAGAATTTGCTGCACAATGGATAGCCCGAGGCCAGTCCCACCCCCGACTTCACCCGCCTTGTTGGCTCCCTGAGTGGTCTGACCGGTCCGCTGCCGCGCTGGATCGGCCCGGTAAAAACGATCAAAGATATGGGGTAGGTCCTTGGGATTAAATCCTAC
>PYEQ01000620.1 GCA_003017785.1 filamentous cyanobacterium CCP5
GGCATTGCAAAACATGGTGGTTGTCATACGTTTCGTCACAGCTTTGCAACTCACCTGCTAGAGGATGGATACGATATCCGTACGGTACAGGAATTACTTGGACACAAGGATGTGAAAACTACGATGATTTACACCCATGTGTTAAATCGGGGTGGACGCGGAGTTCGCAGCCCTCTAGATAGGGATTAGTCAACACGGTTGAACTCCCCGATCGCTTCCTATATAAACTGCCGCACGGGGAATGGAGTCTAGGCAGGGACTAGAGGAGTTGCACCTCCCCTAATCCCCTGTGACATCCCTCTTAACCACGGTAAGCGAGATGCCCTGGAAGCCATTCTAGGATCTAGCGTCGAACTACCTTCATTTTGGAAATCGCTAGACAGTTCCCCGTTTTCTTTCACCCGAAAACGGAGAAACCCGATGTTTCAATCTTCCTCTGGGGGCAGTTCTGCCTCCGTCCCATTCAACCTGCCCACCTACCGCCCAGACCGGCTCTGCCACATTCTCTTGGGCGATTACAGTGCCCTGGTTGAAGCGATCAACCGCATGGTCGTCCTTGGCTACTGCGATCGCATCGCCTGGCTCGACCCCATCCCCACCGGACGCAGTGGCGAATACATCAGCGTCATGACTCGCCGCATCGCCCCCGCTGAGTAGGGCGCTTTCTGGTTCCCAGGCAGGAACCTGGGAACCCACTTGGAAGCATCGCCACCGTTCCGAACCCATCATTGACGCTCTGAACCTTGCGATCGTCGCTCCGAGCCCCATCATCGGTGCTCCGAGCCCTGCGATCGTCGCTCCGAGCCCTGCGATCGGTGCTCCGAGCCCTGCGATCGGTGCTCCGAGCCCCATCATCGGTGCTCCGAGCCCTGCGATCGGTGCTCTGAACCTTGCGATCAGTGCTCCGAGCCCTGCGATCGCCGCTCCCAGCCCCTCGGGCCAGCAAATTTACTGAGTCCCCCAAGTGAGTCCACGCCAAAGTTCCGTACTCTACCGAGCGATAGCCCCTGCCAAATGGGGCATTTAAGAGACATGCTCCATCAGTGGCGCATGTCTACTCCCATATAAGAGCACCCATGGATAATCAAAAAATTGACGTTACCCTCTCCGCTGAAAACGTCCAGGCCGTCTTCCAGGCCATTGACGCCATTTACCTGGCGCTCGACTTTCTAGTTGGCCTGACCCCTGAGCAGCGGCGCGAGATGGCCAAAGCTGGGCGTAAATCCCAAGCCTTTATCGATACCGCCCTGGAGGTCGCCGCCAAGCATCCCAACCTGATGCCCGGCTGCCTCGACGTTGCCGCCGCCAGCCGCGACGTGCAGCTAGTCGAAACCCTCCAGCCGATCGCGATCGCCCTCAGCCAGCTTTCCTCGCTAGTTGAAGACACTCAGCGAATCGCTAACAGCGAAGCCTACGCCGCCGCCCGACTGGCCTATCAGTCCATCAAAACCAATGGCAAAGGCATGGGATTGGATGCCGTCATCGAAGACCTCAAGCGCCAGTTCCGCCGGTCTGCTCGCCGCCCTGCCAGCACCGCTCAGGTTCAGGCCAGCTAGGCTTTTTCCCTTCGGGAGAGGCTATAGCCCCATCGGGCCTGGCTTCCCTAGTGCCAATGGCTTTGCTCAGCCTGCGTCAGAGGGTTGGTTTCAAACCTCTCTCTCGCTGTGAGCTACTGCTTATGCATATCTGCTTTTCAAGAGCCTGTGCCATCAGGCTGTTGCCATCAGCCAGGCCTTGAATTTCCCGGCTGATGGTTTTCTTTTATAAGGGCAGTCCCTTAAGCAGAGAGGGGGTGAGGGTTAGGGTGACAGCCATAGTCGGTTCGGCAAGCTGGTAGCCTAAAGCTGAAGTCATTTCACCCGCAACCATGACCTCTGCAACCCAGCTGCCCCTCCACCAGCAAACCTATTCCCTCCAGCACGATCGCTTTCGAGATTTGCTGGCCACCACCGAAAACATTCTGATCATTCAAGACCTGGATGGGGTCTGTATGGGACTGGTGAAAGACCCCCTCAACCGGGTCATCGACACCGCCTACATCGAAGCGACCCGAGACTTTGCAGGCCATTTCTACGTCCTCACCAATGGCGAACACGTGGGTCAGCGGGGGGTCAACGGCATCATTGAGCGGGCCTATGGCGACCCCGAGCGGGTCCAAACTGAGGGCCTGTACCTGCCAGGGCTAGCCGCCGGGGGCGTCCAGTGGCAAGACCGCCACGGCGACCTCGACCACCCCGGCGTCAGCGATGCCGAGATGACCTTTTTAGAATCGGTGCCCGCCAAAATTCGCCAGCGCCTGCGGGACTTTGCCGCTGAGCACAACCTGTCCCTAGAAGCCGACACCCTCGATCGCTGCATCGACGCCTCTGCCCTCGACAACATCGCCTCTCCCACCGCCAACCTGAACACCTTCCACGGGGCGCTCCAAGACCAGATGGACACCTATCGCGCCCTCCAGCGGGCTATGCACAGCCTGATGGAAGATCTACTAGCTGAGGCTGAGCACCAGGGGCTAGGGAATTCCTTTTTCGTCCACTATGCTCCCAACCATGGTCGCGGTCCCGACGGCAAGGAAATTGTCTGGTACAGCCAGGGCCGGGAGTCTGGCACCACCGACTTCCAGTTCATGCTGCGGGGAGCCATTAAAGAAGCGGGCGTCTTGACCCTGCTCAACCGCTACTACGCCCAGCGCACCGGCCACTATCCCCTTGGGGCCGACTTCAGCGTCCGCCAGGCCCCCCACAGCCACGAAGAACTGCTGGCCCTGGTCGCACAAAACTTTGACCCCGCCCAGATGCCGCTGATAGTCGGCGTCGGCGACACGGTCACCAGCAAAGTCGATGCCGTTGACGGCCAGCCAGTCGCCAAGCGGGGAGGCAGCGATCGCAACTTTTTACACCTGGTGCAGGCGATCGGAGCGCGCCTCAACACCGGCAACCTCGTCGTCTACGTAGACAGCAGCGGCGGCGAACTCAAAAACCGCAAAGCCCTTCAGCTTTCTGATAGGAACGGCATCCCCGAAGTCATCGAAGGCCCCGGCGACCCCCGTGACACAGACGACCCTCTGGTGCTAAATGTCGTCTTTCCCGGCGGCCACAGGGAGTATATT
>PYEQ01000040.1 GCA_003017785.1 filamentous cyanobacterium CCP5
CTACAAACACGCCCAGGTATCTAAACGAGTCCAAAGAGCCACCCCCTCCCCCGCCGCCTGAACTGGGCCTTACTTCACACCCCATCAAGGCATACTGCAAAGCGGCAAATAACCGACTAGCAAACGACTTTGACAAGCAAAATAGCTGAGGAAAAGGAGGTAAGCAATCCAGATCACCCAGCCGATGCGAAGCGCTAAAGCACTTCCTACAGATAAACCCTTCCGCAAGGTCCAGGACGACGGTCCGTCCTGGTCGTAGGAGTCCGAGGGGATCTCGCTCCCCTCGGGTAGAGATTTGGCTCTCCATCCCAATTGCGGTCTTACCAACGACTACAGCAAAGCAGCTTCCGATAAAACCTGTCACCTTGACAGGGAAAGGTGGGCACTGCCCACTCTACAAAGATTCAACGGAGGTCATTCAATGACCGTTTTACAAGACATTTACCAATCGCGAGTCAGCTCCAAACCAACGATCGTCGATCGCCAAGACCCAGTCGTCTACAGCCAGGGAACCCCACCAGAAGAACTGAGCCGCGATCGCGTCGAATTCTTCCAAACCAACGGCTACCTGTTCTTCGAAACCCTGTTCGACCCCGGCGAGGTAGAGATCCTGCGGGGCGAACTCAACCGGCTCTCCAGCGACCCTCAGATCCGCCAGCTCGAAGAAACCATCGCCGAACCCGACAGCGACATCGTGCGATCGATCTTTCGAGTCCACGAACTCAGCCCCCTCTACGCCCAGCTCTGCCAGGATCAGCGGATTCTCAAAGTCGTCGAATACCTGCTCGGCAGCCCCGCCTACATTCACCAGTCCCGAGTCAACTTCAAGCCGGGATTCTCCGGCAAAGAATTCTACTGGCACTCCGACTTCGAAACCTGGCACACCGAAGATGGCATGCCCACCATGCGGGCGGTCAGCGTGGCGATCGCCCTCACCGACAACACCGAGTTCAACGGGCCGCTGATGGTGATTCCTGGCTCCCATCAGCGCTACGTCACCTGCGTCGGCGCCACCCCCGACAATCACTACCAGCAGTCCCTCCGCCGACAGGAATACGGCGTTCCCGACGAAGCCAGCCTGACCGAGCTGGTGCACCAGGGCGGGCTAGTGGCTCCCAAGGGCAAAGCCGGTTCCGCCATCCTGTTCGACTGCAACATGATGCACGGTTCTAGCAGCAACATTTCCCCCTTCCCCCGCAGCAACGTGTTCTTTGTCTACAACAGCGTCCACAACCGGCTGGTAGCCCCCTTTGGGGGAACCAAGCCCCGGCCTGAGTTTATTGCGGCGCGAGAGCGATCGGTGCCCCTGGAGGCGCAGTCGCCGGACTACGGCGGGTGAGGAGAGGAGCAAGGAGCTTGCCGTGAGCGAAGTCGAACGGTAAGGGGGCAATCCATGGCTTGGCTGCGTGAAATCGCTGGGTTTGAGACTAGCTGAGATCAGTTCATTTCATTGAAAGGAATCGCTAATATGACATCTCTATTTCGACTGTTCAAACGAATTCGCCTGATAGGGTTTGGGGCGATCGCCCTGGTCACCCTGGGGCTGATTGTGGCCTGTAGCGGCGGGGGCGGCGGCACCGCCACCGGCTCCACCCTAGAGAAGGTGCAGTCAGCAGGCGTGATGAAAGTGGGCTACGCCAACGAAGCCCCCTACGCCTACCAGGACGACTCCGGCAACCTCACCGGAGAAGCTCCCGAAATCGCCCGAGCCGTGCTCGAAGACATGGGCATCACTGAAATCGAAGGCGTCTTAACCGAGTTCGGCTCCCTGATTCCCGGATTGCAAGCGGGCCGCTTCGACATGATCGCGGCGGGCATGTACATTCGGCCTGAGCGCTGTGAGCAAATCGCCTTCTCAGACCCCACCTACGGCATTGGCGAAGGCTTCATTGTTAAGCCCGGCAATCCCATGGGGCTGGCTAGCTACCAGGATGTCCTAGATAATCCCGATGCCACCCTCGGCGTGGTTGCTGGCGCGGTCGAGCAGGGCTATGCCGAAGCCGTGGGCATTCCCGCCAATCAGGTGGAAATCTTCCCCGATGCCCCCAGCGCCGTTGAAGCGGTGAAAGCCGGACGCATCGACGCTTACGGCGGCACTAGCCTGACCGTCCAGGACATGGTGGACAAGAGCCAGGGCAGCGTCGAGCGGGCCAAGGACTTCGAAGATCCGGTGATCGACGGCGAATCGGTGAAGGGCTATGGAGCTTTCGGTTTCCGCAAAGAGGACGAAGAACTCCGCAACACCTTCAATGAGGCTCTGACCAGCTACATCGGCACCCCAGAGCACCTGGAAACCGTTCGGCCCTTTGGCTTTACCGAAGCTGACCTGCCCGGCGATGCCACCGCCGCATCCCTTTGTAGTGCTTAGTTAGCTGCGCCGGTTTCAGTACAAGCCCCGTAGAGATGCCAATCTGCGGGGCTTTTTAAGGGCAATATTCGGGGCGCAGTCAGCCGAAGCATGGGCTCGATTACCATAACTTAACTACGTTTGGTATATCTGCTATCTATTTTGACTGGGTGCCTTCAGTAGTATCAGGCGATTGGCCCTTTCAAAAGGAACAGAATATGAGTGGAAACGCGGCTCGGATTCAAGCCATCAGCCAGATTATCAATCGAGACCTGATGCCGCCTAAGGCTCCAGAGCGATTAGAAGAAATCTGGGCTGAGAACGTCTTTAACCTCAGTAAAATGCAGGCCAGTCTGCCTAAGGCCGTTTTTAAATCCATCAAAAAAACCATCGTAACCGGCGAAAAGCTGGATCCCTCCGTAGCCGATGCCGTAGCCACAGCCATGCGGGACTGGGCGATGTCGAAGGGGGCACTCTACTACGCCCACGTGTTTTACCCGATGACTAACCTCACCGCCGAAAAGCACGACGGCTTTATTTCGGTGCAGGGGGATGGCAGCGTAATTTCAGAATTTTCCGGCAAGGTGCTGGTGCAGGGGGAGCCTGACGGGTCTTCTTTTCCCAACGGTGGCATTCGCGACACTTTCGAAGCCCGGGGCTACACCGCCTGGGATGTGACCAGCCCGGCCTACATCATGGAGACCGATAACGGCTCCACCCTATGCATTCCCACGGTGTTTGTTTCCTGGACCGGGGAAGCTCTCGACAAAAAGGTACCGCTGCTGCGTTCCATCTCGGCCATGGACAAGGCCGCTCGCAAGGTGCTCAAGCTGCTGGGCAACGAAGAGGTGGCCCATGTCAACTCCAGCTGTGGGGCTGAGCAGGAGTATTTCCTTGTGGATGCTAACTTCGCCAGCCAGCGCCCCGACCTGCTGCTGGCCGGTCGGACTCTGTTCGGCAAGCCTCCGGCCAAGGGGCAAGAATTTGATGATCACTACTTTGGGGCAATTCCGGAGCGGGTGCAGGTGTTCATGCAGGATGTAGAAGAAACCCTGTATAAGCTGGGAATTCCTGCCAAGACTCGCCACAACGAGGTGGCCCCCGGTCAGTTTGAAATTGCCCCCTTCTTTGAAGCGGCTAATGTAGCTAGCGATCACCAGCAGCTGCTGATGACGATCCTGAAGCATACGGCCAAGAAGCATGGCTTTGTCTGCTTACTCCATGAGAAACCCTTTGCGGGCATCAACGGCTCCGGTAAGCACGTCAACTGGTCCGTGGGCAACTCCACCCAGGGCAACTTGTTAGATCCAGGCGATTCTCCCCACGAAAATGCTCAGTTCCTGGTGTTCTGTGGTGCCGTCATTCGCGGGGTCCACAAGTACGGGCCGCTGATGCGAGCTGCGATCGCCACCGCCAGCAACGATCACCGGCTTGGGGCCAACGAAGCGCCTCCGGCGATCATGTCGGTGTATCTAGGCACCCAGCTGGAAGAGGTGTTTGAGCAGATCAAGACCGGGTCGGTATCTGACTCCAAGCACAAAGGGGTCATGGACCTAGGGATTGACGTCGTGCCCCCCCTCAGCAAAGATGCGGGCGATCGCAACCGCACCTCCCCCTTTGCCTTTACTGGCAACCGGTTTGAGTTTCGAGCCGTGGGCTCCAATCAGTCCGTATCTGGTCCGCTGATTGTGCTCAACACCATGCTGGCCGACTCCCTCGACTGGATTGGCAACCGCCTAGAAAGCGAACTGGCCGAGGGCGCCGATCTCAGCACCGCCATTCTCACCGTCCTCAAGGAAGTCATGGAGGAGCACAGCGCCGTGGTGTTTGGGGGCAACGGCTACTCGGAGGAATGGCACAAAATGGCCGTGGATGAACGGGGGCTAGCTAACCTACCAACCACGGCAGATGCCCTGCCCGTGCTCAAAGAGGAGTACATCGAAGATCTGTTCGAGAAAACTGGCGTACTCACTCCGGTCGAGCTGGAAAGCCGGTTCGAGGTGTATGCCGAGCAGTATATTCTCTCGATTGAAGTGGAAGCCAAGCTGGTCGTAAGCATGGCAAAGACGGTGATTTACCCGGCTGCCGTAGAGTATCTGTCTAAGCTCTCTAGCACCATGGCTAGCCTAGCGGGTCTTGGGGTGAGCTTTGAAAAAGACACCGCTCAAAAAGTGGCAGACCTGACTACCTCCATGATGACAACGGCTAGCAAACTGGAAGAGGCAATGAAGAGCCATGGCTTTGCCTCCACCGAGGAGCACATGCAGCACTGTGCCTTTGCCCTGCGGCCGCTGATGGATGAGGTGCGCAGCTACGCCGATGCCCTAGAAGGGGAAGTGGCGGACAGCTTCTGGCCCCTGCCCACCTACCAGGAAATGCTGTTTATCAAGTAGACGCTGGTCGACCCTTTGGGTTTGATGAGTTGGGTTTGAAACAAGGCAGGGGTGAGCCCCTGCCTTATCTTTTAGGCGGTTAATTTTGACAGCCTAGATGATGCCAACCCCTTTGCTGCGATCGTCTGACTCCTGAGTCAGTTCTCCCTGTTCATCGGTCTGGTTGACTCGCTTGAGTTCTTCAGCCCGTTTGGCCTTGGCTTCGGCCTGCTCTTCCCGCAAATCTCCGGGCTCGTTGATGTACATTTCGGGCTCGATCGCGTAGTTATTAGCCAGACCTTCCTGGTCAACGGTCGCTCCACCGGTGGTATCGATGTCCCCTTTGGACTCTTCTTGGACCTGTTTATAGTCCTGCTGCTCCCGCTCCATGCGGGCTGCTGTTTCCGCAGGCACGATGTGGGGATCGTAGTTATCTGATTTAACTCTGGGATTGTTACTCATAAAAATCTTCCGGTGTTTGTGAATACACCGATCGTGGAGCAATGGCTACTAGAAATCATCCTTCTTGAGAAGGAAGCTAAGCCTTAATAGTCCAGAAACGGATTATTTTTTACGCACAAGAAACGGCTTTATTTTCCTTGAAGGCAATAAAAAGAAAGGTTGAATTCGAGTCCTGAGTTGACTGGCTCCTAGCGCGATCGATGGCAAAATCGATGATCTAAACGGGCATTAGTCGGGATTGACTTGTTCTCACGCCAGTAGTCTGGGAAAAAAGCCAGCACGGCGTCATCCACCTGCTCAATAGGCTTCCAGCAAATCTGGCAGGAGGGATTGCGATCCAGCAGAGAGGCTTTGAATTCGGCGGTAAACGCCAGGGGCTCCCTGCCGTGGGATTCGATCAGGTTCAGCAGCCGTTCCTGCCAAACCTGGGCCCGATACTGGATGCGATCCACCTTGTCGGTGCTGCTGCTGATGTAGTCCGAAAATTTACTATCCTGGGCGATGAGGTTTAGAAATTCTTCGCGAATCTGCCAGGCGATCGCCACCATCGCTTCCTTTTCAAACTGACTAAAGCCATAGAGCAGGGTGTCCCAGAGGGCCACGTTGAGGCGGCTGCCTTCCCAGCTGCCGTTAGGGTTGTAGGTGTTGCCCAGCTTGTAGCGGCGAAAGGCATTTTCACCGAAGGCCAAATAGGCGATTTCAATAGATTGCTTGAAGGCAGCCCGCATCGCCTCTACGGCGTCAGGGTCGAGGTGGCGATAGTTCTCCATTTCAGTATTGAGAAACCGCTTCATCGGTCCCTTGTAGCGATCGGGCCCGTGTCGCCACAGGGCAAAGAAGCGCAAGATTAGCTGGCGATCGGCCATCCGGGTGTGGGGCTCTTGGGAACGAAAAATTTGCAGCAAGTGGTCGTCTTGAACCAGCTCCCGCAGCAGCTCGTTGTAGTTGCCCCGGTAGACGCAGTTGCGCACTTCCTGGTCGTTGAGCTTCTCAGCCCCCAGGTTTAGCCGCTCAAACACCTCAAATTTGACATCCGGGTCCGAGTCCCGTTCGATGATGATCACCCGCAGGATGGAGTTAAGAATTTCCTCCTGGTGCTCCAGGGACAGGTCGCTAAACCCCTTGCGGTTAAGCTCAGTGAGCACTTTGAGCCCCGAGAGTTTAAAGGTTTGTCCGCCGGGAAACTTGCCATTGACGTAGGAGCAAATGCTGGTCAGGCGCTGCTGGCCGTCAACCACAGAATAGGTGCGATCGCGCTCCTCGGCCACGTAAATCACCGGCAGGGGAATATCCAGCAGCAACGATTCTACGAGGCGGCTGGCTTTACTTGTATTCCAAACAAAGTTCCTCTGGAAGTCCGGCTGGAGGTTAATTTTGCCTCGATTTTCCCAGCTAACCAGGGTCTCCACCGGCAGATCCTGCTTTTCTGTCTTGACTCGCCGCTTTTCTGGATCAATATCCAGGGGAGTATCATCATCGATTTCCTCGATAATCAGGTCAGAATCGGGCAAATCGAGACGATCAGAAACGTGCGAATCAACCATAGCCAATGACGCTGCTCAGAGCTGCAAGACGGATGCTATGGAGAAAGACTATCACAGGGGACTCAAGCCAACGGTATCAGCTGGAGATGGCCCAGGGAGCCGCTTCAGTTTTAGCGGTCCTAGCCACCGTCACCGAGGGGGGCGGCAGGCTCCGGTGATTCAGAACCAGGGCTTTCAGGATCCAGCGGCAGATCAAACGGATTGC
The DNA here is from genome assembly GCA_003017785.1 of filamentous cyanobacterium CCP5. Lineage (GTDB taxonomy): Bacteria > Cyanobacteriota > Cyanobacteriia > Phormidesmidales > Phormidesmidaceae > CCP5. The sequence goes on from PYEQ01000040.1 coordinate 6,931, forward strand.
TGGGATCGAGCCCCTCAGGATTAAACGAGTCCCCAAACGGGTCAGACTCTGCCGGATTAGGCAGCAGCGGATCTCCTTCCAACGGTGAGCCAGGGGCGAGCTCTAGACTGCCCTGATCGAGATTTTGCTTGATGGTGGCCAGGGCCACCCGATCCCCCCCCACCGATCGCAGCAGGTCCAGGACTTCCACCACCCGACCATAGTCGGTTTGCTGGGAAGCATAGAGCACAATCAGTCCGTTCGGGTAAAACTGCTGATGCTGCTGGAGCAAATCGTAAAGCAGCGCCAAATCGATCTGCTGCTGCTCGTAGTAGATATTGCCAAAGGCATCGATGCTGACATAGAACCGCTCTGACAGGCCGCTGCTTTCGGGGGCGGGCAAGGGCTGGCTGGTGGCGGCAGCGGGCAGGTCGAGATCGAGCGCCTGTTGGCGGGTCAGGCCCACCGCGGCCAGGATGAAAAAGGTGAGAATACAGAAGATGACGTCGATGAGAGGAATGATCTCTAGGCGAACGTCTTGCGTAGGGGTGTCGAGCAGGTCAACTTTCATGGGGAGGTCTTCTCGGCTTCAGGGTCAGCAGCAGGGGGAGTAGGGAAGGACTGACTGGCCCAGGCCTGGCGGTAGAGCAGCTCAAGTTCGCTACCCGACTGCCGGAAGACCTTAGCCTGGCCAAACACAAACCCCTGGAACAGTCGGTAAAAGGCCAGGCTAATAATGGCAATAATCAATCCAGCGGCGGTGCTAATCAGGGCTTCGCTAATGCCCAAGGAAGTTCCGGTGGTGGCATCGCCGCTGCCCAGATCGCTAATTTGAATGGAACCCAGGGAGTTGATCAAGCCCAGGACGGTGCCCAACAGTCCCAGCAGGGGAGACAGGGCGATCACCGCCTCCAGCACCTTATCCCCTTTGCTCATGGTGGCGATTTCTTCGTTGGCGGAGATCTCTAGGGCCAGACGAAAGACTTCAGGGTCAGGGCGCACTAGCCGCAAGGCGGAGGAAAGGAACCGGCCCATGGGCAGGCCCGTCGACCGGGCAGCGATGTCGGATGCGGCCTGCCAGTCCCGCCGGGCGGCTTCGATCACCCGTCCAGCCACCTCCCGCTCCCGGGTCAAAATCCGCGACCAGAACCAGATGCGCTCGATGATGGTGCCCAGGGCCAAAATCGATAGAAACAGCAGCGGCCACATGGCGACGCCGCCGCGGGCAAATAGTTCTGGAATGTTCACAGTCAATTTCTCCTAACAGCACACCTAAATCCCAAAGCTTTATCTCGGTAGAGTCACCCTTCCCGATGGTCGAGGTCAGGGTTCTTCGCTGACATTCCCAGCGACCGGATAAAGCATCTCACATTCTAGGTATTTTTCTAGCCAATGGGGCATTCCTCCGGACGGCTTTTGCCTCGGCAGCGGTCAGCTCTGCAGCTGAGGCCCTAGGAAACGGTTGCTGGCAGCAGGCTGAGAATTTTGGCGGCGCTGCGATCGCACACCCCAGGCTCCCCCAGGGCCTGCCGCATGCTAGCGTAGCCTGCTAGCATGCGCTGACGGGAGGCAGGATTGTCCAGGAGGTCCAGGGCCCGAGCGCAAACCGCTTCCGGGGTCATCTGCCACTGAATCAGCTCTGGCACCACCGGCTTCATTTCGACCAGGTTCACCGGCGAAATGAAAGGGAGGGAAATTTTCAGCAGATGGTGGGCCACCCAGGCAGAAACCGGATTGAGCCGGTAGACCACCACCTGAGGCACATTCATCAGGGCAATTTCTAAGTTGGCGGTGCCGGATTTGGTCAGGGCCAGATCGGCCGCGGCGATCGCCAGCCGCCGCCCGGACTCGATCACCCGTCCCTGCAGGCTGTAGTCGGCGATCGCCTGGCGCAAAATCGGCTGGAAATACTCCGACGAAGCGGGAATTAAAAACTCAATGTCGGGGCGATAGTCCTGGAGCCGTCGGGCTGCTTGAAACAGCCGGGGCATCAAGTACCTGACTTCCTGCTGACGGGAAGCGGGCAGCAAAACTACAACCGGGCGATCCGGATCAAGCCCCAGCTGGGCCCGGGCGGCGGCCCGATCCGGGGGATGGGGAAACCGATCCAGCAGGGGATGGCCGACCCACTCCACGTTCGCCCCGTGCTCCCGGTAGTACTTAGCTTCTTCCGGAAAAATCGCCAGCATCTGATCGGAGTTGCGCACCATCCGCTGGGTGTCCTGTTCCGAAAAGCCCCACACCCACTGCTGGGGGGCAATGTAGTACACCACCGGCACCTGAGGCATCTGACTCTTTAGAAACTGCCCCATGACCATGTTGGGGTTCATGTAGTCAATCAGCACCGCCAAATCGGGGGGCTGTTCTAGCAGGGTCTGCTTGGCCAGCTTTTGAATCCGCAGGGAAGGCAGGATATAGGGCAGCGCCTCGAAAATCCCCACCGAGCCAATGCCCAGGGTGTTCCCCACTAGCTTGGCTCCAGCGGCGGCCATGCGATCGCCCCCTAAAGCCAGGATCTCCAGACTCAGATTTTGCTGAGCCGCCTGGCGGTATAGGGCTTCGATCAACAGCGATCCCTGGAGGTCGCCAGACACTTCCCCCGTGCTGATGAATATTCGGGCGGTGCGGGCCGACCCCATGGCTAGTCCTCGCGGTCCCGCTGGCGGCGGCGACCGGGAATTAGACCCCGGCGATCGCCCTGCTGGGCGGCCCGCAAGAAGGCCTGAAAATGGGCCACCAGGGGATTATATTCCCATTGAGAAAGCTGATCAATGGCCGGATTCAAGGATTCATCAGAGCGATAGACCAGGCGATAGGCCCGTTTGAGTTCCCGGTAGGTTTCACCGTCACGATCGTCCGTTAGCCCGGCCCGCTGGAGCCCTACCTGGTTGAGGCCCCGCACCCGAGAGGGGTTACCGCTAACCAGGGTAAAGGGAGGCACGTCACGGTCGATGCGGCTAAGGCCACCCACCATGGCCAGCTGACCAATCCGAACAAACTGGTGAACGCCCACAATTCCGCTGATTCTGGCCCCTGACTCGATATAGACATGGCCGGCCAGGGCTACCGAATTGGCAATGATCACCTGATTCTCAATGACGCAGTTATGGGCCATGTGGGCGTAGGCCATGATCAGGTTTTGATGGCCAATTTCAGTATACTCCCCTGCCCCTGTCGCCCGATTGATGGTGACATATTCCCGAATCCGGTTCTCGTCGCCGATGCGAACCCGGCTCATGGCTCCGTCGTACTTGAGATCCTGAGTTTCCAGCCCGATCGCCGCCCCGGTAAAGATTCGATTGCGGGCACCGATTTCGGTATGGCCATCAATGACCACATGGGCACCAATTTCAGTGTCAGGACCGATCGTCACCTTTTCACCGATCACGGCATAGGGACCCACTTTCACGCTGGGATGAAGCTGTGCCCCTGCATGAATCACTGCCGTTGGATGAATGAGCGTGGTCAAGGTCGTGCCTCCGGAGCCCAGAGTATTTGACGAGGTAGATGGATGAACCATGGGGTTAAACAGCGACTACTAATCCACGACCGAAAACATCAGTTCCCCTTCGCAGACCAGATGCCCATCGACCTCGGCACGCCCCTGCATTTTGCCAAATCGTAGGCGCTTGATGGCCAGCAATTCCACGGTCATCACCAGCTGATCGCCGGGCACCACCGGCCGCCGGAACCGGACTTTGTCGATACCGGCAAACATGCACAGCCCTTTGACCCCCGGAATCTGCGTCAGCACCACGCCCCCCACCTGGGCCATCGCTTCGACAATCAGCACCCCTGGCATAATCGGTCGCCCCGGGAAGTGACCCTGAAACTGGGGTTCGTTGAAGGTGACATTTTTGATGCCAACGGCGCGCTTTCCGGGCACATAGTCGATGATCCGATCAACTAGGGCAAAGGGGTAGCGATGGGGCAGCATCGCCTGAATTTCTTCAACCCCATAGGTTTGCTTGAGGGGCTCAGGCTGCTCCTCCGCCATGACCGGGGCCGTGGCATGGGCAGAATTTCCGTCAGTCACCGTTTTTACCATCTGCTTGCATAAAGTTCTACAGGAGCTAGTCAGCCCCACTGCTTTAACGATTCTGCCACTAGAGGGGAGTTTAGGCGAATTCTAGGTTGGCCTGGAGGGCTTGAGCCAGCTGAACATGCAGCTGATGGCTGGCCTTGTAGGCCAAAATATGGGCCCGGGGCAGGGCACCCAGTAGGCTAAGATCGCCAATCAAGTCCAATAGCTTATGGCGCACCGGCTCGTTTGCGAACCGCAGGGGAGGGTTGAGCCAGCGATCGCCCTCGCACACCAGGGCATTGTCTAAACTGCCCCCTTTGATTAGCCCCTGAGCCCGGAGATAGTCCACCTGATGGGCCAGGCCAAAGGTGCGGGCAGGGGCAATGTCGCTTAAGAATGACTGGCTGCTGGTGGGGCTCCAGCTATGCCACTGGTTGCCGATCGCCGCCACTTCAAAGTCAATGCCGTAGGTGAAGCGGGGGCTATCTGCGGGCAGGGCGGCGACAAAGGCATCCCCATCACGAATCCAGATCGGGTCTGCCAGCTCCCCCTGGGGACGGAGGGCTGATTGAAGAACAGGCTGGGCCGAGGCGATCGCCTCGGCCCAGGACTGGGCCGAACCGTCTAGCAGGGGAAGTTCCGGGCCGTTCACTTCGATCCGGGCATTATCAATTCCCAGGCCGCTAAGGGCCGCTAGCAGGTGCTCTACGGTTCTGATAGCGGCATTTCCCTGGCGCAGTTCGGTGGAGAGCACCGTCTGATCGACGGCGTCACATCGGGCGGGAATGATCGGCTGATTCGGCAAGTCGACTCGGACAAAGTAGCGGCCCTGGTTAGCCTCGGCTGGATGAATGGCCACCGCTACCTCCGCGCCAGAGTGTAGTCCAACCCCCTGCCGGGACACGGGTTTGCCTAGGGTGTGCTGATAGCCCCCCAGTAGCCCGTCAGCTACCCGCGCTTCCGCCACCGGTTGAGTCATTAGAACCGCTCCCCAATCCCAAAGTGCAGCCGCCCATCGCCCTGGTCGTTAATGCCGTAGTCGATCCGGATGGGCCCCAGGGGAGTTTGAACCCGTAGTCCAGCTCCGTAGCCAAAGCCACCGCCAGGCTTGCCTCGATCCGGTCCCGGATCCCCAGGAACGGAAAAGCCGCTGCCCAGGTCGGTGGCCGCATCAACAAACAGGGCTCCACCGATAAACGAAAACAGCGGGAAGCGATATTCCACGGTCGCCTGCACGTAGCTGCGCCCGCTGCCCACATCCCCTTCGTCGTAGCCCCGGACGGAGTTGGTCCCGCCCAGGGAGAAGGCTTCGTAGGGGGGCAGGTCACCTACCACGGTTCCCCCTTGAATATTCATCGCGATCGCCTGGGGACCATCGGAGAAGTTGAGAAAGCTCACCGGGATGTACTGGCTGTAGCTGGCCCGGAGACGATTGAAGAAAATGCTCCCGCGTCCAATCGGAATAGACTGTTCAGAGGTGAGGCGTAAAATGCTGCCGCTGGTGGGGTTAAAGTTGCTGTTGCGACGATCCCATACAGCACTCACCGGCACCGTCCACAGATCGTCAATACCGGTGGAGTTGAAGGTCAAGGGATTGCCCACATCGTCAACGGCCTCTAAACCGCCGCCGGCATTGCGGGCGGAAACGTTTTGAACTTCAGTGCCAATGGAAGCGGTCCAGCCCCCACCGAGTGGACGACTAAAAGAAACCCCTCCTCCAATCCGACGGATGCGGACGCGATCGCCGTTGGCCAGGTCAATCGGATTCGGTCCCCCATCAAAGTTGAGGTTAATCGATCGCCGGGCAAACAGATTCGTCGTATAGGACGTCATGTAGGGATCCCCAGCAATCCAGGGATCCGTAAAGGAAATGTCAAACAGCAGATCCCGCGTACTGAGCTGGGTCTCCGCCGAGAATTTTTGGTTATTGCCGCCAAAGTTGTCCTGACGGTAGCTGACCGTACCAAAGATATCGCCCGTGAAGTTAAAGCCCAAACCCGCGGCAACCGAGCCGGTATTGCCCTCGGTGACGTTGACAATTACATCAACTTTTCGAGGATCCTCCGTGCCTGGTTCTAGGGAGAGACGCACGTCTTCGAAAATGCCCAGTCCGAAAACTTCCTGCAGGTCTTGCTCGATCTGAGCCTGATTAAACACATCCCCCGGTTCCGTCTCAAATTCCCGGGTGATGATGAAGTCTCGGGTACGTCCGCGAATGGGATTGCCTTCGTCATCCTCCGTACGGCCTTCTGAGTTAACGAACTGCACCTCGATGTCTTCTACCACCCCTTCTGCCACTTCCAAAGTGACGATGCCATCTTCGCCAACCCTCGGGGCAGCAATCACCTGGGCCAGAACATAGCCATTGTCCTGATACCACTCGTTCAACTCGACGATGCCGTCCTGAAAATCGATCAGGTTGATAATTTCGCCGTACTGGGGCGCAAAAATTTCGTCAACCACCTCCTCCGGCAGGACTTCATTACCGGTTACTCGCACCGATCGCAGGACCGGGTTAGGCTGCACCAAAAAAGTCACTCGGACCCCTAAAGGAGTATCCTCGGGAACGGCCCGGACATTGGAGAAGAAGCCGGTGGCAAAAACGTTGTTGATGTCCCGCTGGAGCTGGGTGCGGGTGGTGGTTCGCCCTGGGACCGTATCTACCGCCGCGTAGACCCGCTGGCGGAGATCTTCATCGAGGACTCCATCCACGGGTTCGACAGCCACCTCAGCTACCAGTACTCGGGGTTCCTCCTGGGGCTGTTCTTCCGCCTGCCCATCGTCTTCGGTTGCAGGAGGCTCAGGCTGGGGAGCCACCGGCTCCGGCATGGTGTCTGGCTCCGCCTCCCCGTCTAGGGGACCATCTGGGAAATCAAATTCCGGAGCGTCTTCTGGGGTGACCTCAGGTTCGAGGGAATCAGAGCCGTCTTCGGCATCCTCCAGCAAATCTGAGCTGGGGAGCAGATCGCTATCCCCAGACTCTGCTTCCGCATCGGCTTCGTCCCCTGGTTCTGGATCGCCCTCTGGTGGGGCTGCCTCTAAATCGTCACGGCTACCCTCCGACTGTTTGGGAGCAGCCTCCGCCAATTCGCTGAGGGCTGTAAACCTAACGGTTGCCTCAGAAGAACGGCCTGGAGCATAACCATCAGCGTGCTCTCCGTCCCTAAGCAGCTCACTCCGGAGAGCGGTTAGGGTTCGGCTCGGGGTAGGGATAGAGACTGCGCCACTCACCCTGTCTAAATCAGCCACCGCCGTCAGATTTTGAACGGTGGAGGTGGTAGGTACGGTCTGAGCGGCTACTCGCGAAGACACGCCGAGAATCCCTGTGAAGGCAAGAGCAGCTAAGAGATTAGGAGTTAGGCGCATCAGGTCACACCAGCATAAATTTCACACACCACATCACCTCCATGCAGAACATGAAGGAAAACCTCACCAGAGCTTTGTTAAGGGAGGTTTCTATCAAACGGACAAATTCTACCGCATCGCTGGATCGATTATTTTTCGCTGTGGGCCAGAACCCGCCGCAAAACTTCCTGGTAGGCGGCTTCCACCTTGCCTAAATCCTGACGAAATCGATCTTTGTCCAAAACCCGCTGCTGGGGGTCATCGCTCGCTCGATCCCAAAGCCGACAGGTGTCGGGGCTGATTTCGTCCGCCAGAATCAGCCGGCCTCGGCTATCGAAGCCAAACTCCAGCTTGAAATCCACCAGGGTAATCTCACACTGGGCGAAGAAGCGACAGAGATGTCCGTTGATTTCAAGGGCTTGACGCCAGAGTTCGGCAATCTGTTCCGCCGAGGCCAGCGCCATAACC
>PYEQ01000621.1 GCA_003017785.1 filamentous cyanobacterium CCP5
CCTGACCGACCCGAAGATAGCTATACATCGAGAATCTATGGGCCAAGAATCTATGGGACTAGAGTCCAAGGCAGCAATGCCTGCGTCCAACGTGCCCCCTGACTTGCTGACGATCGCCACCCCTGCCCTGGTGTACGACGCAGCCCGATTAAGGTCGAATGCCGATCGCATTCAGGCGATAGGAAAGCATTACGGGTTCACCCCGTTGCTGGCCCTCAAGGCTTCCTACGCGGGGCTGGGCGGGCTGACCCAGGTGCCGGGACTGATTCCGGAGGTGGGCTCCATTGGGGAGCTGCGCTTGGCCCAGCGGCTGTTTCCGGGGGTGCTCTGCCACGGTTTTTTCGTGGCGATCGCCGAGTCAGAATGGGCCGAAATTGCTCAAGGCGTAGGGCACTTATCCTTTAACTCCCTCACCCAGGCGGCCCAGTTTGGGCCCCGGGCCGCCGCAGCCGGGATTGCCGCCGCCATTCGGGTTAACCCCCTAGTCCAGGTTTCCTCCCACGCCGATTACGATGCCGGGGCTAAGGGGTGCCGGTTTGGGGTCCCCCTGGCAGAACTGCCTAAGCGCCTGCCTGACTATATTGCCGGACTCCATGTCCACGTACTGTGTGAAAATACGGCGGCGGAACTGGCCCAGGTGGTGTCGATGCTGCTGCGAGAAGGGGGGCACTGGCTGGCCCAGGTGCAGTACCTCAACCTGGGGGGCGGGCATCTGATCACCGCCGCCGGGTACGACGAGGCACCCCTGGGGGCGGCGATTCACGAGCTGAAACAGGCTTACCCTCACCTGAACCTGTTCTTTGAGCCAGGGGCAGCCTGGTTTTGGCAGGCTGGCAGCCTAGTCACAACGGTGCGGGACATCGTGCGCCCTAGCGGGGTTGCCACGGCGATTATTGACTGCTCTTTCCGAGCCCATCTCAACGACTTCTTAATTGGGTCGCTACTGGCGGATCTGCCCCTCACCATTACCGGAGCCACCTATGTGGCCCCGGCGGACTACGCCCAGATGGAGGCTGGACTGCGCGATCGCACCTACCGCATCGGCGGCCTCTCCTGTGCCACCTGTGACACCAAAGAGTACTACCAGTTTGCCACTCCCCTGGCGGTGGGCGATCGCCTGGTGATGGAGAACATGGGCCACTACGTGGATGTGACCTATAGCTGGTTTAACGGCCTGCCGCCGCCTGCGGCGTACCGACTAACGGAGAAAGGGATCATTCTGGAGCGGCAGCATCCCTACGGCGAATTTCTCGAGTCAGTGCTGCCCCAGACTCTTTAACGGGCTAGGCGGGTTCAAAGTCGAGGGGATATCCCACCTGCTCCACCCACGGCAGGCCAAATTCTCCTAGCTGAGCCAGGAAGGGATCGGGGTCAAACTGCTCCACGTTCCAGACCCCTGCCCCGCTCCATTTCCCGGCCAGCACCATTGCCGCACCCAGCATCGCGGGTACCCCGGTGGTGTAAGCAACCCCCTGGGCTCCTGTCTCCTGGAAACAGGCGGCGTGGTCGCAGTTGTTGTAGATAAAGTAGGTCTGCTCCTGGCCATCCTTAAGCCCTCGGATCTGGCAGCCAATCGAGGTTTGGCCCGTGTAGCCCTGGCCCAGAGAAGAAGGTTCTGGCAGCACCGCCTTGAGGAACTGCAGGGGCACGATCGCCTGCCCCTCATACATCACCGGATCAATCCGGGTCATGCCCACATTCTCCAGCACCCGCAGGTGGGTAAGGTAGTTTTCTGAGAAGGTCATCCAGAAGCGGGCCCGCTTCAGGGTGGGAAAATGCTTGACCAAGGATTCCAGCTCTTCGTGGAACAGCAGGTAGGATTCTCGCGGGCCAACCTCAGGATATTTCACCGGGCGATGTACCGAGAGAGGGTCGGTTTCGTGCCACCCGCCGTTCTCCCAGTAGCGGCCCCGCTGGGTAATCTCGCGGATATTGATCTCCGGGTTGAAGTTGGTGGCAAAGGCTTTGCCGTGGTCTCCCGCATTGCAATCCACGATGTCGAGGGCGTGAATTTCGTCGAAGTGGTGCTTGGCGGCGCGGGCGGTGAAAATGCCAGTCACGCCGGGATCAAAGCCGCAGCCCAGAACGGCGGTCAGCCCTCGCTGTTTGAAACGATCGTGGTAGGCCCACTGCCAGCTGTACTCGAAGTGGGCCACGTCGGGGGGCTCGTAGTTGGCGGTATCGAGGTAGTGGACCCCGGTTTCCAGGCAGGCTTCCATCAGGTGCAAGTCCTGATAGGGCAGGGCGACGTTAATCAGAATGGCAGGCTGGAAGGCGCGGATCAGTTCGACGGTTTCGGCGACGTTGTCGGCATCGACTGTCGCTGTCGAAAGGCGGGGAGAACCAATGCGGGCCGCGATCGCATCGGCTTTAGGCTTAGTACGGGTTGCCAGCAAAATGTCGGAGAAAACCGCTTCATTCTGCACACACTTGTGGGCCACGACGTTGCCGACCCCGCCCGCCCCAATGATCAATACTCGTTGTGCCATCGTTCCGTTTGCGCCCCTTTTGAGTCCTACTTGCTTAGACCAAGACCAGCCCAGGAACTGGAGATTTTTCTCAGGCAAAACGTCCCTGCCGGACTTGGATGAGGTTTAGTCATCTGGCAGCTACAGTGTACTCGATACCAACTCGCCACAAAGGGGAGCAATAGGGGACGCAGGGAACCCCTGGACGCAGCCATTAGAGCATTGGGGGTTGCATCAAGGGCGGCCCATCGACTGGGTTTCGCATTTAACTCATTTCCTGGGAACTGGCTCCAGGGCGATGCCGCCAATACAAACCGATCGCCCCCACCAGCACGGCGATCGCTGACAGAACATGCACCACGTTAAACGGCGTGCCGGGGAAAAACCACGAGTCTGTCCGCAGAAACTCGATGAAAAACCGCCCCAGGGGATACCAGATCAGATAGCACAGGGCGATGTCTCCCGGTTTGAGCTGCTTTTGAAACCGACGAGACACCCAGAAAATCACGGCAAACCCCAGAAAGTTCCAGAGGGATTCATAGAGAAACAGGGGGTGAAAGCGGATGCTGTCAGGGTACTGGGTCAGGTCGTTGTAGGGGGGAATCCGGTGGGTGGAGTCGATGCGCAGGCCCCAGGGC
>PYEQ01000622.1 GCA_003017785.1 filamentous cyanobacterium CCP5
GTGGCGAGAGCTGTTTAACAAAGAAACCTACGTGCGCTGGTCTGCGACTGGCTCTGAGGGGCCATCGCAGCAGTTCGATGACTACAGCGATCGCTTCATCGCCTCCTATTCCGTGCGGCTAGCCCTGAGTTCCCTCAAGGGCATTTACCAGACCGCTGGAGTGGTGCTGGCCCTGCCCCAGCCCGATGATGGGGAACAGCACGGCCAGCGGCAGCTACGGCAACTGGTCGATGGCTGGCAGGTGGATTGGGACGAGACCAAGGGCGATCGCTGGCGCGAGCAGCAGCGGGCTATTCAGCGCCGGGGCAGCGTTTCCCGCATTCAGGGTATTCGAGGCGTGACCGCAGATTTGCTGGGTTCCGACGGCTTGCTCAAGACCGGACTGCTGCAACCCGGTACGACCCAAACAACTCAGTTAAACCAGTCGGTGGCCCAGCAGTTTGCGGTGTTTAGCCACATGCCCGCCGGAGCCCCCGTCACCCGTGAGTCCCTGGATGAGCGCACGGTACTGGACTTTCACCAGGCGATTACCGCCCTCAACGTCTACCCCCTGCTGCAGCGCCAGCTTGGGCTAGTATTTGACCTGGAGCTGCCCCAGGAATTTGTGGCCCTGACCAGCGGCAGCACCCCTGGTACCCTTAGCGTGGTGCAGGCGGATGGGGGCTGGCAGATTCCCACTACCCTTCCTGTGACTGAGACCGCCTACCTGCACAGCGGTGTGGCCGGGGGCCAGCGGATCTTTCTCACCGCCCCCCGCGCCCTGATCACGGGTAATGGCCCCTTTAGCGTGCTGGGACTGCTAGCCCTCGACCCTACCCGCTTTGGCCTGGCCCAGGTGGATGTGGATGGCGGCCTGCATAAGACCGTGATTTTGGCGGAAACTGCCCACCAGGTCACCGCCCAGGGTCCGGCTCCGATCCAGCATCCCGAGGTATTTGACCCCAACGCCACCCTGGCCTCCCTGCGCTCCGGCGGCATTTCCCTCTACAGCGACGGTCGCGCCCTCAGCCTGCTGGGCAGCTTTCAGGACGCCAAAGAGTTCAACGATGCCCTGGTCGGCCACCAGCCTATGCCCCGTGCCTTTGGGGCTGAAGATCTGGTGCGGGGCTACCGCATCGACGTGTGGGACGCGGTCACGGGGGCCTGGCATTCGCTCCATCGCCGCCACGGGGTCTATCAGTTAGGCACCCAGGCGTTTAAGACCGAAGACGAAGAAGGGTTTACCCAGCTAGCCGCCACCCAGGCGGCCCCCAATGCCGACGGCAGCCGTGCCAGAAACGACCTGCACCTGCATGAAGCCATGGCCCGCTGGGACGGCTGGAGCCTCAGCGCTGACCTGCCCGGTATGCACCTGACCCGCGCTGCGGACCCGGATCTGGCGGTGCCCAACCCCGATGCCCCCGATCCTGAAAACGAACCGATCACCCCCTTCCCCCTGGTAGCTAGCTATGCCGTGGTGCCCGGCAGCCTGCCGCGACTGCGGTTTGGCGGGCGCTACCGCTTTCGGGCGCGGGTAGTAGATCTGGCGGGCAACAGCCTGGGGCTAAACGACCCGCTGACGGATCTGCTGGCCCAGTCCTTAGGACTTCCCAACGGCGAAGGGACGTTCCCCTATCTACGGTTTGAGCCAGTTGCCGCCCCCAGCCTGGTGCTGCGGGATGAGCAGGGGGTGACCGGGCCAGGCTCCTCGGTTGATCGCCTCGTCATTCGCACCTACAACAGCGACCGCTCCCTGGACAGTGCAGCGGCGGATCTAACGGCGGGCGATCGCCACATCGCCCCGCCCAGAGGCAGTGTGGAAATGGGAGAACGCCACGGCATCTTTGACGGAGCGGATGGCCGACTCACCCCCAGCCCCGCCATGTGGGAGCTAATTCGCCAGCGGGATGCGGCCCAGCTCACCACGGTAACCGTACCCAGCATGGTCATCGACGGCGAACCCCAGTCGGTGCCCCTGGAAGCTGCCGAACAGATTGCCCTACCCTATCTGCCCGATCCCCTGGCGCGGGGAGCCGCCCTGCGCGACCTGCCCGGTACCCCTACGGGGACTGTCGGTCGAGTTTCCCCCGCTGATGGCCCCGTCGGCCCCGTCACCTACAACTTGCTGGAGGATGCCAACCCCCGCCCCGGTTCCGCTACGCTGATCAGCTTTGGCGGACGAGAGGACTGGCAGCAGGTGGCCCCCTTCCGCCTGGCGCTAAACGAGGGTGACGGAGCCCCCCAGTGGGACGCCGAGGCTCGACTGTTGACGGTGTTTCTGCCCAAGGGCCACACCCAGACCGTGCCCCTGAGCTGCTTTATGGAGCCCGAGGACCTGAAGCGCATGGGGGTCTGGGCCTGGCTGCGGGAATACATCGAATACCTCACCACTAACCAGTCCGAAACGGCGTTCTACGACAATTTCCCCAGCAAAGACCAGATTGCCCACATTCTTCAGCGAGCGGTGGAAGGGGGCCACTGGATGCTGACCCCGCCCCTGTTATTAACCCTGGTACATGCGGTGCAGCAGCCGTTGGGTCGGCCCGAATTTACCCGGCTCAACGCCCAGTTCGACCCCAAATCTACCAGCCTGCTGCAAACCCAGCCGGAAACCGACCCCACCGCCGAGACCGAGCTGGATGTGCTCACCGCCTGGCGCAGACTGGGCTCTACCGATGCCTACCTGGTGGGTGGGCTACAGATTCACGGAGCCAGTACCGCCAAGGTGGATATTCGTGCCGAGTGGATTGACCCTGTGGATGATCTGAGCCAGCCTACTCCAGGGGAGCAGCCCTTCGCCGCCTTTGTGGATGAGGTACCCCTGCCAAAGCTGCAGGAGGGCTTGCTGCTGACCAAAGCCTTTCGTCCGGTGGGCTACTATGATGCCGACCACGACCTGCTTGGCTTTGTCCCCAGCGGCACTCGCCTGGGCAATCTGGTCCCCGGTGACCAGATCTACAGCGACGCCGCTCCCCGCCACCAACTGGGCGACACTCGCCACCACATCGTCCAGTACACTGCCGTAGCCACCTCCCGGTATCGCGATTATTTCTGTCTCTTATACACATCT
>PYEQ01000623.1 GCA_003017785.1 filamentous cyanobacterium CCP5
GAGTAAGGCAGTATGAGAATGCTTTTCCCTGGTCAACCCCCTTCGATCCCCCGGCTGCTGGGGCTGGTATTGGGCAGCCTGATGTTGCTGGGCTGTCTGATGCTAAGCGTTCTGCTAGGGGCTGCCGACATTAATCCCGGTACCGTTTGGCAGGCTATCTTCCAGTTTGATGGCTCCACCGACCACCTGATTATTCGTACAGTGCGATTACCGAGGGCGCTCTTAGCCGTCTTAGTGGGTGCAGCTCTGGCGGTTGCTGGAGCCATTACCCAGGGGCTGACCCGCAATCCCCTGGCGGCACCCGATATTTTAGGCATCAACGTGGGGGCGGCCCTAGCGATGGTGCTGGCGGTGTTGCTGCGGGGAGGCAGCAACAGCTATATAGGATTTGCCTTTGCCGGAGCCGCGATCGCTGCTGTCACCGTCTACTGGCTCGGCTCGATGGGTCGCAGTGGGTTAACCCCTTTAAAGCTAGTCATTGCTGGGGCTGCCCTTTCTTATCTACTAGGTGCTCTCACCACGGGCATTCTTATCCTCAGCCAGCGCACCCTGGATGACATGCGCTTTTGGTTAGCAGGATCTTTGGCCGGGCAAGACCTGGCGGGGCTGGTGCCGGTGCTGCCCTTCATGGCTATGGGTTTAGCCGGATCGCTTGCCCTAGGTCGGCAGCTGACGCTGCTTTCATTGGGAGAAGATGTCGCTCAAGGCCTGGGACTGCAAACAGTTTGGGTAAAACTGGCGGCGGCGGTTATCGTCGTGCTTTTGGCAGGCAGCGCCGTAACGCTAGCAGGTCCGATTGGTTTCGTTGGCCTGGTAGTTCCCCATATTGTACGTTTTGGCGTCGGTGTCGATTATCGCTGGATTTTGCCCTACGCCATGCTGACTGGCGGCATTTTGCTTGCGGTGGCTGATATCGCCGCCCGATTAGTCATTCGCCCCCAAGAACTCCCCGTGGGCACCATGACGGCTCTGGTCGGGGCACCGTTCTTTATCTATCTAGCGCGCTCTCGAATTAGGCGATAGCGCAGATGCGCCCTACCCACTCACCCATGCACCTCCCCAAACCCTGGCTCTCTATCAGATCGCGACGCTTACCCGTGTCTTTTCGGGTCGATCGCCGGGTTCCTGTTGTCCTGGCGAGTCTGGGGTTAGTAGCGCTGTTGTCGCTGGTCTTCAACGTCAGCCAGGGAGAATACCCGGTACCGCCCCTGGAGGTAGTGAAGACTATTCTGGGACTGCCTGCAAATCCTGACTATGTCTTTGTGATCAATACCCTGCGGCTACCACGGGCGCTGGTGGCGCTGCTGGTGGGGATGGGATTGCGGGTGAGCCCTTGCAGGAACAATCCTGCAAGGGCTCACCCGCAATCCCCTGGCGGCTCCAGAAATCATTGGCATCAACTCGGGGGCCAGTCTGGTGGCAGTGGCCTTTATTGTGCTGCTGCCGGGGATACCCGTGGGGTTGCTGCCAGTAGCAGCATTTTTGGGCGGGCTGGGGGCAGCGATCGCCATCTATCTCCTGGCTTGGAACCAGGGCAGCTCTCTGGTGCGGCTAATTCTGGTGGGTATCGGCCTGACGGCGCTGACCGGTTCCCTCACCAGCCTGATGATCACCTTTGGCGAAATTAATGCCGTCAGTCAAGCCCTGATCTGGCTCACGGGCAGCGTCTATGGCCGCAGCTGGGAACACCTCTGGCCGCTGCTGCCCTGGCTGGTGGTATTTATTCCTCTATCGCTGGTGCTAGCCCGTGAGTTAGACACGCTCAACCTCGGGGACAACCTGGCCCAGGGTCTCGGTAGCCGCATTGAGTGGACTCGCAGCTTACTCTTGCTCTGCACGGTAGCTTTGGCCGGTGCTTCCGTCGCCACCGCCGGCACCATTGGCTTTGTGGGCCTGATGGCTCCCCACCTGGCGCGGCAGCTGGTCGGCCCATCCCACGCCGGACTCATTCCCACAGCCGCTCTGACCGGAGCCTGCATTGTGGAGCTGGCAGACCTGACCGGAAGGCTGCTGTTTGCCCCCATCGAACTGCCTTGCGGTGTGATTACCGCCATCATCGGCGCACCCTACTTCTTGTGGCTGCTACACCGCAACAGCTAGCCCAACAGGAAACGATGTCTGCAAAACCTGGATGACTGTTGTGCTTGTTTTCGTTGAATGGTGGGCCGGCAGCCTTGATGCGAGGGCTGCATTATTGATTTTCAGCAATGACAGCGACGTTGTGTATTGAGCCGATCAAAGTGCGATGGCTGAATATTCGATGTTGCTCTATGACAGGAAAGGATTCCATAGATGCAGGAAGCTGTTACGCTGCTGCAGCGACGTTGTTATGGCGCGATCGCTTGTGTTGAGCCGTTGCAGCGACATGTTGAGCGATCGCAGCGAAGTGTTGAGCGATCGGACTAAAGAGTTGAGCCATGACATCAAAGGATTGAGCAATCGCAGCCAAGGTGTAATGGCAGACAGGAAGATTGCGTTGGCTCACACCGAAGCTGTCGGGTTTGAATAGGGTGTTGGGGAGGGGGTTAATTGGTTATTCCTTTGCGGCCTGGTCCAGTTGGGCTCGGCTCTCAGCGATTCTTGCTTCGAGGATGCGCTTCAGGGCTAGCACTCCGTTTACAGGCGTGGGGAAATTTAAGCGTAAAGGCTGCACAGTATTGCCATCGATTGCTTCCAGGACAATCCCTGCCGCATCTAAACTCACAACTCTGACCTCGCTGGCCCAGTTAAGATCGTTGGCCCTAGCGCAGGCCAGCAGATCTTCGCGGTGGTCTTGGTTGAGATGATGGGCGATCGCCGTCAGTAACTTCTCTGTAAGCGGTGCCCCATCTTGGGAATGGTTGTGGTTCGGCTGCATGGGTGTACTCTCAGACGGATGTGCGTATGATGGCAGGCACGCCAACATGATGACCAATGATGAAAACCGATGACTGCAGGGTGTAGTCGCTGCCAGCGGTTTCCCGACGGCTTTTGTCCATCATCACGGTGAATAGGGCCGTATTAGCCAAACTGCGGGCAAATACTTCGCCGGTACTGACCCCGTAGAGCACCAGCGGATTGCTGAGGCCCTAGGTGGCTTGGTTCCCGGTACCAGAAC
>PYEQ01000624.1 GCA_003017785.1 filamentous cyanobacterium CCP5
ATCGCCACGCACCACAGCAGGGTCTGATTCGCCAATAGGGTCTGAATCGGAGCCGCAACGCCCTGATCGGTTAACCGGGAGGCTTCGTCAATAACGATCTTGCCGAGGAAGAGGGAGACCGACGGCCCAATGCCGGTGAGCAGATTCAGCAGGGCAATATTTCGGAGCTCCGCCGGAGCCGCCTGGATTACCATCCGTACGCTCCGGCGCAAGGCCTCAAATGGAGTGAGTTCTTTGGGTTTCATAGGCAGTAGACCTGATCGCTTTTGGACTACATCACCCCCATATCCGCTGATTTCGGACAGTGATCGGCGGTCTCAGGGAAACCATCGGAAACGCATGGGTTAGCTTAGGCCAATGACGATCACCTTCTCGACCACCCGCGACCTGACAGCGGCTCAGATTCTACCGATCTATGAGGCCAATGGCTGGTCTGCGGCCCAAAAGCCAGAACAGCTCCATCAGGGGCTGATCCATTCCCACAGTCTGGTGACGGCCTGGGCCAGCGATCGCCTGGTGGGCATCGGCAATGCCATCTCCGATGGGCATTTAGTGGTGTACTATCCCCATCTGCTGGTGCATCCAGACTTCCAAGGTCAGGGCATTGGCCGGCAGATTTTGAATCGTCTGCAACGGCACTACCAGGGATTTCACATGCAGATCTTGGTTTCTGAACATCAGGCAGTGGGGTTTTATCAAGCCCTGGGCTTTCGCCAAGCCAAGGACACCCAGCCCATGTGGATCTATGCCGGCAATGATCTCTAAGGCCTAGCAGTGCTGGCTGCCACCATCCACGGATCGCTTTAAAAATAAAAAACCGGGTAAGGCTTAACATTGAGGAGCGAACCCTTCAATGTCCCTGTGCCTTCCCGGTTCGAGCTTTGGAGCACACGCGAGTCTACAGGATGTTTATATAGTCGCCGCTGGCCCCCAGTTCGCCAATACATGAAAGTTCAGGAAAGTTCAGGTCGTAGTTCAGGTGTTTGTCGCTTAGGCCCTGAACTCAGGGGGATTAGGGGGCATCACCCCCCACTTTGCCCTATTGGATCGGTGCTTGGGAAGGGGGTCTAAAAAATAACCAGGGACTCATGGACGAGCTTCGATGATCAGTCCCTGGAGTCAACTGGCTTTGTCAGCACTATCAGTTAAGGCAGTAGCCTTTAGACTGCAGCGGTTTGCTTCAGCGCCTCGAGAACAGCGTCGTGGATAGCTCCGGTGCTGACGATCACCCCCTGGTTATGGACCAAGCGAGCCTGGGTAAAGTCCAAGGGCTTGCCGTGCATATCGGTGACGCGACCACCGGCCTCCTCAACCACGATTACCCCGGCGGCATGGTCCCAGATTTTCTCCCGGTAGTCGGGGGACTTGGGTGAAGGAAGGCGCAGGTACAGGGCGGCCTGTCCGGCGGCAACGGCAGCGTACTTGGCCTGGCTATCCATGCGCATGGAGGGCTCGGTGATGCCCACTGCCTTGGCAACCGCTGACTGCTGGGACTGGTCGCCGTGGCCTGATTCAACGCTTTCGACAAACCGTAGATTGTCCGCTCCGGTTGCCACCTGTAAGGACTGGGGCTCACCGCCGCTTAGAGCGATCATCGAGGCCCCTTCACCCCGGACAGCCACCAGCAGGAGTCCGGGCTCGCCGCCGTCAAAACTGAGGGCCGGACAGGCGAGAACACCGACTTTGATGTCGCCATCTTCGACGAGGGCCAGGGCGATCGCATACTGGTCTTGGCGCAGAAAGCCTTTGGTGCCGTCAATGGGGTCCAGGGTCCAGTAGCGGGATTCAACCACTCCGTTGCCATGGTCAATCCAGCCCAGCACCTGCTCCGCTGTCGCCATTGGGAGCTGCTGCTGCACGTGGTAAGTAACTTTCTCCAGGGCGGCAGCATTTTCGCTCTGGCGCAGATCAGCAGCATCTTCTTCGGCCACCACTGAGTCCATGGGAAAGGCTTCTGCCAGAGCTTTACAAATCAGCGCCTGGGAGCCGAAATCGGCTACCGTCACCGGGCTCTTATCCTGCTTTTCAATGGCGGTCACCATGTCCTGGCGCACCTGCTGACACAGCCGGGCTGCCAGGGTTGCCGCTTGGATCGCCACCTGTTTTTCCTGTTCGTAAGCCATAGAATTTTCGTTTATTAAGAACACATAAGGTCTGCCATAGTCTAGATGGCGTCAGGGCAATTCCAAGGCTTAGAATCACGAATTCACCAAGATTTTAAGACTCCAGCCAGGTGCGCGGGCCAAAGGACTGGCAGCTCCGGGCGGCTACCTGGGCCGATCGCTCCAGGGCATCGACAAAGCCATGGCTGAGGCGATAGTGGCAAAAGGCCCCGTGGAAAATGTCTCCAGCCCCCAGGGTATCCTGGACAGTCACCTGGGGCACGGGGATTTCTCCCGATCGCTGGCGATCACGATAGAGAATGCTGTGACTGCCGCGGGTCATGGCAATTTCAGGAACGCCGATCTGTTCTAGGGCCGTCAGGGTATCGGCGGTGCCAGAGCATCCAGGCAGGCGAAAGCGGGCGGAGGTAATTACGCTGGTAGCCCATGGCAACACTGTGTCGAACCCCGGCTTCCAGCTGCCGCCATCGATGACAACCGGAATCTGTCTGGCCACGGCCCAATGGGCGATTTGGGCACTCACAGCCATTTGATGGCCGTCGATCAGCACCATATCAACGCCCTCTAGGCAGCGAGCATCGATGGCCGACACAGGGATCTGCTGGCCTTCGGCGTTGCGGGATACCACCGCCCGATCGCCCGTGGCCTCGGTCACCATCACCGTAGAAAGGGCCGGTGGGTCTGGCCGCTGGGGCTGTAAATCGATCAGGTCTACCCCCCAGCGGTCTAAATCGGTGCGCACCAGGCTAGCGGCGGGATGCTGCCCCAGACCGGCCATCAGGGTAGTGGGGTGGCCCCAGTGGGCAAAGGCGATCGCCGCGTTGGTCGCAGGCCCCCCAGCCACCAGTAAACAGTCCTGGGCCACCCGCTTCTCATCTCTGGCGGGCACCCGATCTACCCGGTAGATGCAGTCGAGGGTGATGAGTCCGACAAAGAGTCCGTGGGCCATGGGTTTGGGCTTGGCAGCTGTGG
>PYEQ01000625.1 GCA_003017785.1 filamentous cyanobacterium CCP5
GTTCTCTCTCTCCATCCCAGCAAAACTCGCTGAACTGAGACGTTTATAGCCGCTGTTGACCGGCTTTTGGGGCAACGGCGGCGGGTCTGGAATAAACGTTCTTAAAACCGTCATTTGTCGGAGCTGCATCGCCTGCATCCCCCACTCACCCTCATCGAGGGCCATGTATCGACGGTTGACCATTTTCTCATTGCATTCATGCTCACAGGAGGCGACATGACAGTTGTACAAAGTTTGCGTTCCCCCTTGGTGCTATTCGTTGCCATCGGCAGCGGCCTGACGGCCGGCATTTTCTTTGCGTTTTCGACCTTTTTGATGAAAGCCCTCGGCCAACAATCGGCTGCCGTTGGGATTGCCGCCATGCAGTCGATTAACATCACGGTCATCAATCCCTGGTTTATGGCAGTCTTCTTTGGCCCAGGGGTCATCGGTTTGCTCTTGACCCTGACGACCTTTCGTAAGTTCGAGCAGCCACGGGCATGGTATGGATTGGCCGGAACGGTGATCTATCTCATCGGCACCATTGGCGTCACCATTGCCGGTAACGTGCCGCTGAACGACGCCCTGGCTGTGGTGAATCCTAACAGTGCGGCCGGAGCCTATCTCTGGACCAACTTTTTGACCGATTGGACGTTTTGGAACCATGTGCGGACCATAGCGGCCGCGATCGCCGCTGTCCTCTTTACCCTGACGCTCTAGCCTCGGGAGCAAACCTCGGGTTCTGGTGTGCTCAGCTGCAGAATCCGAGGGAAACCGTGGCGCTACTCGTTAACCCTAAAACTTGGAGAAACGTCCCATGAACCGCCTCACTTCTGTCTTTCTCGTTTTTGCCGCCTTATTACTACTGGCCATTGGCGGCACTATCCTGCTGGTACCCCACACCTTTTACGCGAGTGATGGGATCGTGCTTGGCAATGACCCCAGTCTACTCTCAGAAATTCGGGCTCCCGGTGGCTTGCTGGCAAGTAGTGGTTTGCTCATCCTTCTCGGAGCATTTCGGGCTCGTTTAAGATCACTCTCAATCACGCTCACGGTCCTGGTCTACGGTGCTTTTGGCCTTTCACGTCTAGTTGGTTTCGCTTTGGATGGAATGCCGTCTAGCAATTTCGTGATAGCGACTGGGGTGGAGTTGATCGTGGCGGTGATCGGGCTCATCATGCTCTATCGCCAGCCTGGTGTCGATGCGACTGTTTCTGCTAACTAACTTTGATGACGTCTGACATCATCTCGGCCCTAAAGTAGCCACGCTGCGATTGAAGTTCATTGAATATTCTTGATTGACTTTCTCAACGAAATAATCAAGGTTTCGGGTTCTTCATCATCAATCCAGAGCCTGAATTCGCCCCAAAGGTATTAAACATAAATACCTGATTCAGTGGTTATTGCCGCTATAACTGGGCCGAAATCATCTTCGCCAGTTTAGAGCCGATCAACCCTGTAAATGTGCTTTGAACCGATGACTCTTGAACCGTCCCAGCCAGCCGATGCGTTTCCTGAAGACTCACATTCAAGTGAGCCAGCTCTCGTTTTGAACACAGGGCAAGTTCAAATTGAACAGCTTGAATTGCCTCCAGGTCAAGCAGACTTTCAGGGTGAGACGGCCCCCACGCTGTTTGTAGATCTGTCCTTGTATTGCCTACAGGCTCAAGATGGCAAAACCCATATCGAACTCTATCGCCATGACGATATGTGGGTTACCCCGGCTAACACTCCGCTTTTTGTGCACTGGGAGGGAGATGACAGTTGCCTCAGGGTTCAACTGTCAGTAACACTCTTAAAGCAGGTCGCGGCAGCAACGCTGGAAACGGATGGCGATCGCCTCACCTTAGTGCCGACAGTTCAAAGTCGCCAGCAGCAGCTAGCAGCGCTCTCCACCCTACTGATCGCAGAGGCACAGGAACGCCAAGCTAGCAGTAGGGTGTATTTAAACTCACTAGCAACCGTGCTAGCGGTACAACTGCTGCGCAACTATCGAACGACCTCGGTTCCGTTACCAAGTTATGAAGGTGGGTTACCGACCGAGCAGCTCCATCAAATTCGATACTATATCGATGCCGGTTCGAGGCCCTAAAGTAGCGAAGCTGCGATTTTGGCCCATTTAGGTTCTTCGTGTTGTCAGGCTAGTTGCCCGTGCCTCAGAGCAGCATCTCTTTGGTAAAACGTTCCAAAATTTGTCCAGTTCTGCACGGACGATTCTCACTCAGCTACGTTAGGGCCTCCTGTGGGTATAAGACTGGGGTAAGCCAGATTAGCTAGTTGCGCGCGCAGGCAACTATTCAACCCACCCTGCTCTCAGCTATGGATCTGGAGCAGGGCCATTAGATACCCGTGACGCCCGGAGAGTGAGCAGTAAAGCCGCATGGTAAGAAAAGGCAAAAAATGGCGTGACAGTGTTAAAACTCAATTCCCATACCACAGTGTTTAGACCAATGTAGGAAGATAACGTCCGAAAGTGAATCTAGACTACTTGGCTGCAATGATATGAAGATCTACGCTAGGAAGCGCTCGCATCAGCCGCTGCACGATCGAGCCTTGGGTAAGCAGTTGCCAGCGCGATCGCTGAGTTTCGCCCAAAACAATTTGGCTAAAGTGATTTTCGGCGGCAACGCTGGCAATGGCTCTTACCACATCCTCTGACTCTACCCGCAGAAACTCACCCTCAAATTCGTCGCAGAGCTGTTTGCAGGTTTCAATATGGAGGGCTTCTTCCTTAGACAAGAACTTACGAGGATGGGCAACAAACAACACGAAGAGGCGACCATTCATCTGGCTAGCAATGCGTGCCCCCCGCCGCAGCAGCTGAATTGAACTGGGATAGGTCGAAACACAGACCAGAATGCGTTCATGAACATTGCAGTAGCTTTGGGTATGGCCGTCGTGCCCATTTTCTTCAATGTTGTCGGCCACTTCGCGCAGGGCCAGCTCCCGCAGGGCTACCAGGTTGCGCCGTTGAAAAAAGTTTTGCAGGGCCTCATCAATTTTGGCAGGGGCGTAGATTTTGCCTTCTATCAGTCGCTCCTGAAGCTGTCTCTTATACACATCT
>PYEQ01000626.1 GCA_003017785.1 filamentous cyanobacterium CCP5
GGAACCAGCTTCTGAAAACGATGCCGGAAAATCTTTACCATCTCCCCATCTCCCCATTCCCTAAACCCCCTACGCTCCAATCCCCAGCCGTCCGGCCAAACTTGGCGTCAGCGGCAACAGCGTAGCCAGCATCAAGAACAAAGCCAGCAGTCCCAGAGCGGCGCGGGCGTCGTCGGGCTCAGTGATGTCGTTGAGGCAGGGGCGTTCCAGGTTGCGCTGGAGGAACAAAATCAGAGCTGCCCAGTACAGGGCCAGGGGATTTGCTAAAGAAACCAGGGCTAGCAAAACCAGGGTGATGACCGTAGAACGACCGGCGGTTTTGCGGCCGTAGATGGCCTGGACGATGCGGCCGCCGTCGAGCTGCCCGGCGGGCAGCAGGTTAATGGCGGTGATCACCAGCCCTAGCCAGCCAATCACGGTGAGGGGATGAATATCTACCAAAGGTTCTTGCAGGGCACTGCCCAGGACGGCCCGGGCCAGAAAGCCCACCAGCACCGAACTCTGAAACAGGTTAGAGGGGATTTGAAAAAAGCTGCCAGGATGGGACAAAATCAACCCCAGGATCAGCATGGCCATCGACAGCAGGCCCCCCGCCGCTGGCCCCGCCAGGGAAATATCAAACAGCACGCTGCGGTTCGGCAGCAGCGATTCAAACCGGGTCAGACTGCCAAAGGAACCAATTTCCCAGGCGGGCAGAAAGTAAGGCGGGCTGAGCTGAATGGCGTAGCGCTGGGCGGTGAACCAGTGGCCAAACTCATGGACCATCAGAATGGCGTAGAGGCCGATCGCAAAGGGCAGAGTTTCTGCCCAGCGGGAAGGATCTTGGGCCAGGTCAAACTCCTGCAGAATGCCGGCGGCTTCCATGCAAGTCAGGAAGGTAACCAGCCCCAGCACCGCCGCTAGAATCCGCTGGGGAGTCGTCACCTTAGGCGGGTCGACGGTGGCGGGCAGCACCACCACAGTGGGCTTGTTCTCGGCGTTTTCAACTAAAAACAATCGATACTTTTCCCCGAGGCGTTCCTGCAGCGTTTCCGCCAAGCGGGCCTGGGTGGCTTCGGGTTCTCCCCGCAGGTTGCCGCGAAAGATCGCCCCCTGCTGATAGGGAATGGTCTCAGTGCGAAAATAGGTATCGATGCCGAAAATGCCCTCGATTTGAGCGAGGTCTTCCCGGGGAATGGCCATGCCCTCTGCTTCCGGACGGGGTTCGGCATCAGAAGGAGCATCGGAGGATTCGGCCTGGGACGCATCAGGGCGATCGCCCCTGTCCCCAGTCCTATCCTGGGAGGCATCAGCACTGGCCATGGCGGCGGCTCGCTTGGCAGCGTAGTCCTGGCCCGATGCCCGCAGCTGACGCCCTAGGGCGATGTAGATGCCCACCGACAGCAACAGCAGCAGCAGCACCCCCGCCAGGTTGATGTAAATGCCCAGGGCAAACAGGGCAAAAAACAGTAGCCAGGGCAGCATCAGCACCGCCGATTGCAGCCAGGAGAGCAGGCCAATCTTGCCGTAGGGGCGCGCCCGAACAAACCCCCAGGCCAGAATGGCGATCGCGCTGAGTAGAATCAACCCGGTGATGATCATTGGCCGTTTCTCAGTTCCCAAATCCTTCTATAACCTGTCAGCCTACGGGAAATTGAGGCGTACCGCCACTTTATTTAGCGAACGATAAACTAAGTCAGTGTTGCTGATCGGGACCCCTGCGATTAGAGTTTGCGCCTCAGCGATGCCCGTCTGTTCCGCTACTGAGTCACGCCTATGACTTCTCCCAACCCCACTTCAAACGGGGGTGAAACCCCTGAAAGTTCCCCTGAGGAGAATCCTGCTGGCAAGGTTGAATCGACCAATGGCCGCCGCTCAGAAGTGTTTGCCCAGGTTTCCGAGAACGACGCCGCCGATCAGATTGTGGTGCGGACCCAGACTCCGACTCTGACCTACCAAACCCTGGCCCCGGCCACGGCGATTACCCTATTGGCGATCGCCATCATTCTGGTAGGGCTGATCATCAGCAGCGTCTGGCTGGTGCTGTCCGGAGCGCTGGTGGCGATCGCCATTTCCCTGCGGCTGATGGCCCCCCTTGCCCAGGAAGTATTCTCCGAAATCAGCCTGGAGCAACAGGCGCTGTTCGTGGCGATTCCGGGAATGGGGCTGGGGGTGCTGGCCCTGATGCAGGTGTCAGGGATCAACCGCGCAATTCTGAACTGGGGAGCCACTCTGCGCTGGGATGTCATCGGGGCGCTGGGAGATTTTTTCGGGGCCTTCGGCCAGATATTTATCGCAGTGCTGGCGGTGTATGTGGCCTGGCGACAATATGTGATTTCCCGCGACCTCACCACCCAGCAAAACCGAATTACCCAGCAGCAGACCATCGACACCTTCTTCCAGGGAATTTCTGACCTGGTGCTGGACGACGAGGGCCTACTAGAAGACTGGCCCCAGGAGCGGATCATCGCCGAGGCCCGCACCGCCGTTATTCTCAGCAGTATTGATGCAGCGGGCAAGGCCAAGGTGATTCGGTTCCTGTCCCTCTCCAAGCTGCTGACGCCCCTGCGGCGGGATGAGCGCCTGGGCCGCCCGATTTTGGATGGTCGAGGGGGCTATGAAGAAGACCGGGCCAATGGCACCCGGGTGATCGATCTGGGTGCCATGCTGGCCGCCTGCGATCTCTCTGGTAGCGATCTGCGCTGGACGGAGCTGAGCGAGGCTAATCTGGTGCGTACCGACCTCAGCCGTTGCGATCTGGTGCGGGCCAACCTGGCCCGGGCGATTTTGTACCAGGCGAAGCTATGCGGGGCCGACCTGATGGCGGTGCGGCTATTTTACGGCCCGGTGGAAACGGCATCGCCGCGCACCAAGGGCGATCGCCCCGACTACCCCACCGGAGCCCACACCGGGGCCGTGGTAGAAGGGGCCGACCTTACCGGCGTGCAGCGGCTCTCGGAAGAACAGCGGCGCTACTGCTGCGCCTGGGGCGGCACCACGACGCGGGCGACAATTCCAGGGGGTTGCGAGGACGTGCCCAATCGCCTGGGGCGCTGAGGGCATCCCTTGACTTCGTGGCGGGTTCAACTCGTTTCTTGAGCTCATTCACCGT
>PYEQ01000627.1 GCA_003017785.1 filamentous cyanobacterium CCP5
GGAAACTCGTAGGAATGTTGGCCAAGGGGCCAGATACCAGGTCTCAAAACTTCTTCGGAAGTTGAACTAATGGAAACCATCTTACTTGGTGTTTGTATGCCATAATAAGCTATCTCAAAACTTCTTCGGAAGTTGAACTAATGGAAACTAAACCAGACACCTTCCGCTTTCTCCTCAGCAGTCTCAAAACTTCTTCGGAAGTTGAACTAATGGAAACCTTTGGGTGGCGCTGTGCTATACCGCTACATTGTCCTCAAAACTTCTTCGGAAGTTGAACTAATGGAAACATGTTTGATGTTCCTTCAAAAGGAACAATCTCGGGATACTCAAAACTTCTTCGGAAGTTGAACTAATGGAAACTCGTAGGAATGTTGGCCAAGGGGCCAGATACCAGGTCTCAAAACTTCTTCGGAAGTTGAACTAATGGAAACTTTGGGTCGTATCGATTGAGTCAGTGGCAGAGCCTCAAAACTTCTTCGGAAGTTGAACTAATGGAAACCAACCGTTAAAGGTGGATACTATGGTCTTCTCATCTCAAAACTTCTTCGGAAGTTGAACTAATGGAAACTCTTTGTGAGCTCTTTCAAATTCATTCCTTACAGCCTCTCAAAACTTCTTCGGAAGTTGAACTAATGGAAACTTCCCCATAATAGAGGAAATTCATCTCTTCAACACTCTCAAAACTTCTTCGGAAGTTGAACTAATGGAAACCAGGCCCGTCCCCCGAAGCGAACAGAAAAAAGGACGATGCTCAAAACTTCTTCGGAAGTTGAACTAATGGAAACTCTACTGCTTTGAAGAAATTCCTGTAAAATGCAAGTCTCAAAACTTCTTCGGAAGTTGAACTAATGGAAACGCGCAGGATCTGACTGCTATAAACGACGGTAACTACATCTCAAAACTTCTTCGGAAGTTGAACTAATGGAAACGCTCCAGCGTCACTTTGGGCTACATCGGGGGAGCTAAACCTCAAAACTTCTTCGGAAGTTGAACTAATGGAAACCAGCTACCCTCAGCCAGCTGTAGCCCCCAAAGGTAGACCTCAAAACTTCTTCGGAAGTTGAACTAATGGAAACAGTGTTAGGACCGACTTGGAGCCAGTGCCATACTTCCTCAAAACTTCTTCGGAAGTTGAACTAATGGAAACCCACGAGCGTACTCAAAGTTCGCTGCTACGTCTTCCCTCAAAACTTCTTCGGAAGTTGAACTAATGGAAACTCGACTGGCACGAAAACTAAACCAGCTTTGGGTAATTTCCCTCAAAACTTCTTCGGAAGTTGAACTAATGGAAACTCTCCACAGCCTCGACAGCGAGGTAGGCACTCCAAAGCCTCAAAACTTCTTCGGAAGTTGAACTAATGGAAACCTAAGAGGTCGATTGCCTGAGGTGAACTGCCCGACAGACTCAAAACTTCTTCGGAAGTTGAACTAATGGAAACCCGAGATGATTAGTAAAATCAGTGAAAGAATCAGGAAACTCAAAACTTCTTCGGAAGTTGAACTAATGGAAACCGCTTACTACAATCCGGGTTGCGTTGAGAATCTCGCCACCTCAAAACTTCTTCGGAAGTTGAACTAATGGAAACAGTGGCCAAGGATGAAGGATGAAGGCAGAAAGATGAAGAGGATAATGCCACGAGCCAAGGCTTCTTTCCTATCACCAGAATCTATCTGCCTTCTGATTTCTGCCTTTCCCCAACTTCTGTCGTTTGAGTAATGAATAACCAAACGACAAGAGCATCTGTTACGTCATTAAGCGATCTCAAACACTTCAGGCAAGCCTTTGTAGCTCATCAAAGGCAGTCCGCATCTAAGAAATTGATTTCGCTAGGGTCGCATCAAAATGCCTTGTCCAGGCTAGCCGATGCGGTTGAATTCTCTACATAAGGGGGAATGGCATTCAGTTTGCCAGAAAAGTCTCCCCCGCTTACCTCTAGGGGACTCCCCATCCTCTAACCATCATCGAAAGCGTTACTCTACTCACAGTACCCGATTGACAGACCAGGTACTGACAGCCCCGGTCAGCATCCACAGCCAAAACTCAATCCTCAAAGTTCTATGGTGCTCTCCGCCTCTCCCCCTGCCGCCGTTGGTGAAAAGCGCGTCACGTTCCATCACCTAAACTGGAGCGCCTATCAGCAAATCCTGAATGCGCTGCCCCAAAGCCGTGCCGCCCGCCTCACCTACGATCGCGGGATTTTAGAAATCACCATTCCCCTCGAAGATCATGAGTTTGCCGCTCGATTAATCGAAAGATTCATCTACTTTCTGGTGATTGAGATGGGCATGAAGATATAAACCATGGGTTCCACCACCCTGGAGCGGAAGAACTTGACCGCAGTCCTGAACCCGACAACGCCTACTACATTCAAAATCCAACCCCTGGTGGCCGGTCGTAAAGTCAGCCTCAAGCAAGATCCACCCCCTGACCTAGTCGTCGAAGTCGATATTACCCATACCGATATCGACAAACTAAGACTGTATGCCGCTATGGGCGTGCCCGAATTTTGGCGCTAAAACGGCCAGCAATGGCGGATCTACCAGGTACAGGAAACCCAGTATCAGGAAGCCGAAGTCAGCCCCACCTTTCCGGGTGTGCCCAAACAAATCCTGTACGACTTTCTCGCCGTGGCCCAGCAAGATGAGGTCGAGGCAGAATAACAGCTCCGCACCAGGCTGCGATCGCGCTCTTAACCGGCGACATACCTTGAGACATTGGGTTCGGGATGGATTGCCCCCCGGAAGTCATGTCATCTCAGCATTTCAGCGGCTGTCGCGCTCCAGTACTCAAGCAACTCCGATTGAACCTGTTGCTCACCTACGAACTCCCCTTTAAGGCTATAGACCTGTTGATCCAGAGCATAGACAGAGACGGTTTCTGCAATGGGGTTGACTATCCAATATTCGAGTACTTTGGCCTCAGCATATTCTGCTACCAATTCCTGTGTATCTTTTTCAATGCTATTTGGACTGACGATTTCGATCGTTAACAGCGGAGGATTATCGCTTATACCAATTCAATTTAAGGATGCACTTAATACAGCATTAGTAATGAAGTCCCATCCCGTCACTGAGCGAACCACGTC
>PYEQ01000628.1 GCA_003017785.1 filamentous cyanobacterium CCP5
CCTCTAAACGTTCTTTTTCGGTAATGTCCGTGTTGACCACCAAAATCGACCTGATCTGGCCATCGTCGCTTTTGACCAAGGTCCAGCGGCTGCTAACGGTGAGCTTTTTTTGATCTTTGGTGATTTGCTGGAGGGTTCCCCGCCATTCGCCCTGGTCTAGGAGGTAGGCTTGAATTTCTGCGAATTTGGGTTGGGTCGCCTGGGAATACAGGAGCGATCGCACGTTTTGCCCCACCGCCTCCGCCACGCTCCAGCCGTATAGTAGAGTGGCTCCCCGATTCCAGAACACAATTTGATCATCCAAGTCCCGCACCAAAATCGCATCGGTAGCCACGTCCAACAGAGCGGCCTGTTCGCGGATCTTTTCTTCGTCCTGTTTGCGGGGAGTAATGTCTCGGGCGGCAGCGTAGAGAAGGTTCGCGTCTAAATCGGGCGTCGCTGTCCACAGCAGCCACTTGTAAGACCCGTCCTGGCAGCGATAGCGGTTCTCAAAGGCAACGGTTTCCTGGCCCCCTTCTAGTTTGGACACCTCCGTCAGGGTCGCCTGGCGATCGTCGGGATGAACAAACTCAATGAACGGATGGGCCAGTAGCTCCTCTGTGCTGAAACCCAAGATCCTTTCGAAGGCCGGGTTGAGGCGTTTGAAGTAGCCATCTAGCCCCGCTACGCAGAGCATGTCCAGGGACAGAGCAAAGATGCGCTCGCGATCGGCGGCGGTGGGGCGGTGACGGTCGATATCCATGGACTGCGTTGAGGCCGCTGACGACAGCTGAAGGCTCAGGACAACTCTGCTTAACCCGACAAAATCTACGGGTATGATAACCGTTGTCAATCGGCAGCATAGATCCAAAGCCTGGGCAAGCAACCCCCTCTATGACTGAATCATTCCCCCCACTACCCAGTTAGCTATTAATTTGCCCGGTGGTCGGAGAGCTAGCGCTGGCCCTCACCTGCACGGGGATTCGTCCGGCTAGATAGGCCAGGCGACCCGCTACCGTCGCCATGCCCATGGCTTTACCCATAGCGATCGGGTTTTTGGCTTGGGCGATCGCCGTATTGATCAGCAGGGCATCGGCCCCCATTTCCATCGCCGCCGCCGCCTCGCTGGGGGTGCCAATCCCGGCGTCCACGACCACCGGCACCTGGGCGTTTTCGATGATGATTTCGATGTTGGCAGCGTTGCGTATCCCCTGACCAGAACCAATGGGGGAACCCAGGGGCATCACCGTGGCGCAGCCCGCTTCCTCCAGCCGCTTAGCCAGCAGCGGGTCGGCGTTGATATAGGGCAGTACCGCAAACCCTTCTTTGACCAGCTGTTCGGCGGCTTCCAGGGTGCCAATCGGGTCGGGCAGCAGGTACTTGGCGTCGGGAATCACTTCCAGCTTGACGAAGTTGTTGTCCTCCTGGCCCAGCAGCTTGGCCATTTCTCGGCCCAGGCGGGCGACGCGGATCGCTTCGTCGGCGGTTTTGCAGCCAGCGGTGTTGGGCAGCATCCATATTTTTGACCAGTCCAGGGCCTCGGCCAGCCCTTCATGACCAGGGGCGTTGGTCTGCACCCGCCGCACCGCCACGGTAACAATTTCCCCCTGGCTGGCCTCCACGCTGCGGCGCATCACCTCGAAGTCGTCGTACTTGCCGGTGCCGGTCATCAGGCGAGAACGGAAGCGACGTCCGGCGATTACCAGGGGTGTATCGTCGAGGGTGGGTAAACTCTGGGGCAGAATTTCAGTTGGCATGGCGGGTTGAGCTGGCAACGAACGGGGGGCAGAAAAGGCAGGAGACTGGTGGAACCGCTCCCAGGAAAACGAGTCTAACTGGGCATCGGCCTGACCTTGAATGGCCTGGGCAGTGAGCTGGGCCGTAATCGGGGCTAGCAGCACGCCGTTGCGGTGGTGGCCCGTGGCTAGCCACAGGTTCTGGCAGGGACCGGGGCCTAAAATCGGCAGCAGATCGGGAGTCGTGGGCCGAAACCCCCACCAGCATTCCTGCACCGGGAAGTCTTGGAGTTCAGGGTAGAGGGCGATCGCCGCCGCCATCAGCTGATGCAGCCCAGCGGGGGTGTTGTGGGGGGTGAAGCCCGCATCCTCACTGGTGGCCCCGATCAGGATGCGCCCATCCCGGCGGGGCACGATGTAAATGTTTTCTCCAAACAGCACCCGCTTCAGGGGCAGCGGATCGGGATGATGGGCGGGTACCTGGAGGGCGATCATCTGACCCTTGAGGGGGCGCACCGGCACCGGTAATAGGGTTTGGGACCAGGCTCCAGTGGCCAGCACGTACTGACCAGCGGCAAAATCCCCCGCCGCCTCCGTGCTCACCCGCTGAATCTGATCCTGGCGCCGATGCAGATTGGTGACGGTAGCCCCATCCACCAGCCGCCCCCCCAAATCCTGCACCGCCAGCCGCAAGGCCTGCATCAGGGCGCGGTTGTCCACCCGGGCGTCTTCGGGGAACCACCAGCTACCCTGCAAATCCGGGCTCAGACCGGGCTGGTAGGCGTCCAAGGAAGAAACGGGTACCCAGCTAGAGGGACTATCGCTAAAGGATCTGGGTTTGGGATCGGTAAATCTTGGCCCCAGAATCCCGCAGGCCCAGTAGCCCACAGTCTGACCGCCGATCGCCTCCAGCTTCTGGCTCCAGTCCGGGTAAAGATCCAGGCTGCGGCGACACAGATCCAGCATTGGTCCGGGCTCTAGCCCTTCCGCGTGGGGGGCCAGCATGCCCGCCGCCGCATGGCCCGCCGCTGCCTCAAAGCTACGGCTGAGGACGGTGACGCTGGCCCCCTGCTGGCGCAGTTCAAGGGCGATCGCCAGCCCGATCAGGCCACCGCCAATCACGAGTACATCGGGAGATGGGTTAGAAGCTGCTGCCGGTATCAAGGTGAATAGAAGTAGTGAGCAATCTGACTGAATGCTGGCCGTTCACATGATGTCTCCCAAGGGGGGAAAGCCAGCGGGATCTACGGGATGGCTATTTTGAATTCTAAAGTTTGAATTCTCCCCTACCAGAGGGCCGGAATCGAGTCGGGGGCATCCCCCGTAGCCGGAGCTGCCGGGGTCGCAGCCGGAGCTGGCTGAACC
>PYEQ01000629.1 GCA_003017785.1 filamentous cyanobacterium CCP5
CTCCTTAGCATGTCCTCCACCAAAACCATTACCTCCCTCGCTATCCTCGCCGCCTCTCTGGGGCTAGCCTACGCTCCGCTGCCAGGGCTGCAGCAGAGCATCACTGTCGTCAGTGGTACTGAGCTGCAAGAACCCCTGGCGGTACTAGAAGAACGCTTTGAGCAGACCCATCCGAATATTTCCTTGACCGTGGAATTTCACGGCTCTGAAGATCTTGTCAACAACGTGATCGACGATCGCAACGACTTTCAGGCGACGGTGTTAATTCCTGCCAATGGGCAGCATTTAGAGGAGTTTGCCGAGCGCTGGTCGGCGCAAAACAGCGGCGAGCCTTTTTATGGAACTCCCCAGGCGATCGCCAAAACCATGCTGGTGGCGATCGCCTGGCCAGAGCGGGGGCAGGCGTTGTTTGCCAACGGTGAATTTGACTGGGGTCGATTGGAAGAAGCCATCACCAAGGGAAACTGGGGGGATTTAGGCGGTAATCCCCAGTGGGGCAGCTTTGACTTTGTGACGACTGACCCAACGCGCTCCAATAGCGGTCAGTTGACCCTGAGCCTCTGGAGCGAAGCTAAGCTAGGTAGTCAGACCCTCAATGCTGTAAGCCTCAACTCGCCGCCCGTCCAGGCCCTGGTGGACTCCATTAAGCAGTCGGTGTATTTGCCGCCGCGATCGACCGACATTCTGCTTCAGGAATTTATTACCCGGGGACCCAACGATGCCGATGTGGCCACGGTCTACGAAAGCATTGCGCTTCATCGCTGGGAGCAGGCCAATGCTACCCAAGGGATGCCTTACCAGATTTACTATCTAGACAGCACCATCGAAACGATTTCTACGGCAGCGATCGTTCGCCAGGGAGTTTCCAGGGCAGAGGCTAAAGCGGGTCAAACCTTGATCGATTTTTTGAGAAGACCGGAGCAGCAGCAGGTATTCGTTCAATTTGGCTTTCGTCCCGTCAGCGGCGACACTGATATCCAGCAAGTACCGGGCAGCCCGTGGGCCGAAAATATTCCAGGGGCCGAAGCCAATCCGACTAGCCAAATTATGGAGCCGCCGGAAAGAGAACTGGTAACCGATGTTATCCGCCTTTGGCAGCGGGCTAACTAGTCATTTTTCTAGATTCTTACTTTAGAGACATGCAATTTGGCTTTATTTTTGAGACTCTAAATAATTAGCCAGTTAGAAATGTGAATACGAAGGGAGCCTGCTTTGAAACGAGTATTAGCTATTATCCTCGGTGGCGGTGCCGGCACTCGCCTCTATCCTTTGACGAAAGTCAGAGCTAAACCAGCCGTCCCGATAGCTGGTAAGCACCGCCTAATTGATATTCCGGTTAGCAACTGCATCAATTCTGATATTTATCGGATTTATGTGCTGACTCAGTTTAATTCAGCTTCCCTTAATCAGCATATTGCCCGTTCTTACAATTTTTCTCCGTTCCGAGAAGGGTTTGTAGAAATTCTGGCGGCTCAGCAAACTCCCGAAAATACCAACTGGTTTCAGGGCACCGCCGACGCCGTACGGCAATATTTGTGGTTGTTTAGAGAGCTTGATTTCGATGAATATTTAATTCTTTCTGGCGATCACCTCTATCGCATGGACTACCGCGACTTTGTCTTGAAGCATCGAGAAGCAGAAGCGGATATTTCCCTATCAGTCCTGCCGGTTGAAGAGAAGCGAGCGTCAGATTTCGGCCTAATGAAGACCAATGAATCAGGTCGAGTGGTTGACTTTAGCGAAAAGCCCACGGGGGATGCTCTCAAGCAGATGCGGGTGGATACCTCCAACTTAGGACTATCTCCCGAAGATGCGAGGGAGAAGCCCTATCTGGCATCGATGGGCATCTATCTGTTCAATCGTGGCTTGCTAGACAAACTATTGAAAGAATGTCCTGGACATACCGACTTCGGCAAAGAAGTGATTCCTGCCGCCGCTCGGAATTGGAAAGTGCAGGCCTATGCCTTTGATGACTACTGGGAAGACATCGGCACCATTGAAGCGTTTTATAAAGCGAATCTGGCCTTGACTGCGCAGCCAAACCCGTCCTTTAGCTTCTACGATGAGGCGGCCCCGATCTACACCAGAGCCCGCTACCTGCCCCCTACCAAACAGCTTGACTGCCATGTCACTCATTCCATGATTAGCGAAGGCTGTGTGCTTAAAAAATGCCGTATTCACAACTCGGTAATCGGGATTCGCTCTCGCATTGAAGCAGACTGTGATATCTCAGACTCTCTGTTAATGGGAGCTGACTACTATCAACCTTCCTTTGAGCGACGAGGAAACTGCGATCGCAACACCGTGCCCTTAGGCATCGGTGCCAATAGCACGATCCACGGGGCGATCGTCGATAAAAATGCCCGCATCGGCTGCAACGTGCAAATTCTCAACAAAGACCGGGTCGAAGAGTCCGATCGCGAATCTCAAGGTTTCTACATTCGTAGCGGCATTGTTACCGTCCTGCGGGATGCCACGATTCCTGATAACACGGTCATCTAGCGGTTACACATATCCCTTTAGACTGGAAGGAACGCATTTAGCCCAAATTATGATGAAGGCAACCATTTTGGGGTGTGGCTACGTGGGATCGGCGATCGCCTCTCACTGGCAGAGCCAGAGCTATGCAGAAGGTGTCCCAGCTAGAGCCGTTAGCCAACCGCGTTGCCTTGGTCAAAGGTACTGAAAGCAGCCACCTAGCGGCTTTATTGCAAGATCAGGATCTGTTGCTGGTCTGCGTCGGAGCTGGACGGGGTGGCAGCTATGAGCGAACCTATCTGCACACAGCTCAAACCCTAGCAGCGGTTCTAGCTCAAACCCCGGTAGAGCAGGTGATTTTTACCAGCTCTTATTCTTTATATGGAGATCATCAGGGAGCCTGGGTTACCGAGGCTATGCCCCCCAAACCTGCCGGCGACAAAGCCGAGATCATGCTGGCGACTGAGCGGACCTTGTTGGACACAGCCAGCCATCGCTGCCGAGTCTGCGTCTTTCGGTTGGGGGGTATCTATGGACCCGGGCGAGAGCTGGGCCGCATTTTTTCCCGCTCCGCAGGATCAACTCGCCCAGGAT
>PYEQ01000630.1 GCA_003017785.1 filamentous cyanobacterium CCP5
GCGCTGCTGCTCGACAAGCTTCTGGGCGAAGTCCCCTATCCGTCTACCCCTGAGATGATGCACCTAGCTGAGCAAGGCGGCAGCTTTGACTTTTGGCACGAAGAGCCCGACCTCTACACACCTCAAGACGGAGAACCCATTACGAGATCGTCAAAGGCAGCATAGATGGGCGTTGATTTGGCGGAGGTGATTTGATGACTCTTCTGGAAACCCTACAAGCAAAGCGACAAGAAGTATTAGAGATTGCAGCCAAACATGGAGCGTTCAATGTGCGGGTGTTTGGTTCGGTAGTGCGTGGGGAAGATACGCCAGATAGCGATATCGATCTTTTGATTGATTATGATCCAGAGAAAACAACCCCCTGGTTTCCAGGAGGGTTACTGATGGATTTACAAGATGTGCTAGGGCACAAAGTCGATGTACTAACAGAAAAAAGTATTAGCCCTCTGATTAGAGAGCGGGTATTGGCAGAGGCAAAACCTCTATGACCGACCACGATGACCAGGTGTATCTGAACCACATTTTGGAGTGCGTGTCGTTGATTCAGGACTATACACACAACGGCAAGGCAAATTTCATGGAGAGTGCCCTAATCCAGGACGCGGTATTGCGGCGGCTACAAATTATGGCGGAATCAACCCAGCGGCTATCGGATAACGCGAAAGTCAAAGCTCCAGAGGTTGATTGGCGGGCACTGTCTGGGTTTCGAAATGTGTTAGTGCATGATTACTTAGGCGGCATTGACCTAGAGCGGATTTGGAACGCAGTGGAGCTAGATCTGCCAGGATTGGCTGCTGCTGCCCAGAAGCTAACGGCAACTGAGTTGTAGTCGTAGCGATCATCTTTACCTACTACGGTTGTGTCCGGCAAGCAGGTAGATTATCATCTCCGACTAGAGTTGTGCATCCCGCAACTTCGTCCCCGAATCTTTGGTCACGGCACTGGCAGGTGGTAGCACACCGTACCAGCGCCTAACCCGCAGACAGAACCCGCCTGTCGCACGGGCTGTGCTCTATTGTGCCACCCGGCTTTGGCTCTACGTCTTTGGGTGGCTAAATTTTCGGGGATTCCACCCAACTCGATACTTGGAGGAATCCCCTGTGACAAATCAATATGTTTTGCTGTCTCCTGCACCGGAGGCGGCACTGTCTGAGCTGGCAAAAAACCGGCTGCCGGAAAACATCTTGCCGCCCCGGCAGCATAAGCGCCTGCGGCTGTATTTGGTGGGCTCCCCTGCCGATACCCAGCAGACTATCCACTATCTGCATACGGGTGGTCGTATCGAGCATATTCACTGGAGTCGGGTGATCGCTATTCCCGAGAACGGCATCGTGATCCAGCGCGACCCTGGCGACGTGCTGAGGTATTTGCAGCGCGATCGCCTATTTGGCTAGGTTCTGAGGGCCCACGTCGAGGTGCCGTTTCTGGTCGGAAGCTGGTTTGCTGGAGTCGTCAGTAAGACCACAGCTGGGCTTGCAAGCCAAAACCCTACCCGAGGGGATCTCGCTCCCCTCGGACTCCTACGACCAGGACGGGCCGCCGTCCTGGACCTCGCGGAAAGGGGGGCTGTCACAGGTGTTTTAGCGCTTCGCATCGGTGGGGCGATCGCGATTATCTACCCCCCTCAAGCTGGGTCACCATACCTGACCCCTACATTCGACCAAACACCGTAGGAGCCGGGTTTCCCCGCCCTAGGCAAAATCTTGCCCGTCCACGAGGGACACCCACCACAGGGCGGCGGCGAAGACCCAGCCTGCAACCCTCGCCATGCGCTATCGTTTGGGTCAGAACATTGCCCCCAGACCGCTTTCGGTGTTGAATCGTTCTGTGCTGCCGTTGCCGTACCGTTGTGCCCCGAAGCCATGAGTCTCGTTCTCTACAACACCCTCACCCGCCAGAAAGAGCCCTTTGAAACCCTGGAACCGGGCAAGGTCAGCATCTACTGCTGCGGGGTGACGGTCTACGACTATTCCCATCTGGGCCACGCCCGCTGCTACATCGTCTGGGACACGGTGCGCCGCTACCTGATGTGGCGGGGCTACGCCGTCCACTACGTGCAAAACTTCACCGACATCGACGACAAGATTCTCAACCGGGCCAAGGCCGAAAACTCCTCCATGCAGACGGTGGCGGACACTTACACCCGCGCCTACTTCGAAGACATGGAGCGGCTCAACATATTAGAGGCGGACGCCTACACCTATGCCACCCAAACCCTGGACGGCATTCAGCGGCTGATTTCGGAGCTAGAGCAAAAGGGCTACGCTTACCCCGCCAACGGCGATGTCTATTATTCCGTGCGCAAGTTTGAGGGCTACGGCAAGCTCTCAGGTCGCAAGCTAGACGACATGCAGGCCGGAGCTAGCGGTCGGGTGGCCGCCGAGGCGATCAAGCAAGACCCCTTCGACTTTGCCCTGTGGAAAGGGGCCAAAGCGGGCGAACACTTCTGGGAATCCCCCTGGGGTCCAGGGCGTCCCGGCTGGCACATCGAGTGCTCGGCCATGGTGCAGGAACAGTTTGGCCCCACCATCGACATTCATACCGGCGGCGGCGACCTGGTGTTTCCCCACCACGAGAATGAAATTGCCCAGTCGGAGGCGGCCACCGGCGCACCCCTGGCCCGCTACTGGATGCACAACGGCATGGTGAACGTGGGGGGCGAGAAGATGTCCAAGTCCCTGGGCAACTTCACCACCATTCGCCAACTGCTGGATGCCCCCAACGGGCCAGACCCGATGGCGGTGCGGCTGTTTCTGCTCCAGGGACAGTACCGCAAGCCGGTGGACTTTACGGATGAGGCGATCGCCGCCGCCCAAAACTACCTGCTGGCTCTGCAGTACCCCGACGGCTACTGGTGGGCCGAGCTAGAGTCGAACGTCACCATTACCGCCGAAATCATTCTGCTGCACA
This sequence comes from filamentous cyanobacterium CCP5, assembly GCA_003017785.1. GTDB lineage: Bacteria > Cyanobacteriota > Cyanobacteriia > Phormidesmidales > Phormidesmidaceae > CCP5. The sequence goes on from PYEQ01000630.1 coordinate 2,911, forward strand.
AGATCTGGGGCACCGATAGCGACCGCCCCTTGGCTAAGGCAGAGCAGTACTTGCGATCGCACCAGCGCGACCACGGCGGTTGGGAACTGTTCTACGGCGACGGCGGCGACCTCAGCACTTCTGTAGAAGCGTACATGGCCCTGAGAGTTCTTGGTGTAC
>PYEQ01000631.1 GCA_003017785.1 filamentous cyanobacterium CCP5
GCTGGGGCCGATAGTCCGTCAGGGCTCCCGCCAGGGCGATATTTCCCAGCAGATGCCCCGCATCTAGACACAGGCGGCGATAGCCCCGATCCTGATAGCGCCAGGCCGATCGCTGAAACACCGCTGTCACCACCAGGGCCATCTGGGTCGCTTCCAGAGCCGGATGCCAAAAACAGCTCCGCTGCAGCCCCATCCACAGATGGTCGTCCCAGTAGCGCCAGAGGCTGTGGGTGCGCACCTGATAGTTGTAGATGCCCGCCGGAATCTGCCCGCTGCCCCGCATCACCAGATAGATTTCAGCTGGATAGAGTCCCCCGGCAGAGGGGGCCGCCCGCAGGTAGAAGGGCTTGCCCGTGACCGACTGCACCTTGGCGGTGAGGCCGTAGCTGTTGATCAGCAAACGCGACAGACGCCCCCAGACATTGGTCGGATCATCGACTTCTAGATAGGGCTTGAGATCTATTTCGTGCCCCAGGCGATACACCTTGTAGGGGGTGGGCTGCTGGTCAAAGTCCAGGGTTTGAGCCTTGGCGCGAATCGTTTCAGGATCGTATTTGGTGCGCTGGTGATAGTGCTGAGCGAGAGGGATCCGACCGTTAGGCATACCTCGAAGACTGGTATCTACCTGCTGACTATGGTGTCATTCTGCTACCTGGCGGGCGCTTTCGACAAAACCTGAAGACAAGATTAATCCAGGTTTGTAAAAAAGTTTAAAGAGATAGACTGGCTAGCGAAGTTGATAAGTACATGTGCCTACCAGAATCGGAATGGTAACCATGACCCCCGATCAGCTGGTCGCCGCCTACGGGGATGGCCAGCGCGAGTTTCCCGAGATGGACCTGACCAATATTGACCTGTTTGAGGCGGATCTGCCCAACATTCAGCTACCGGGGTGCTGTCTGGTCAACGGCTATTTACCCTACGCCAATCTGTCCCAGGCAAACCTCAGTAACCTTCACGGCTATCGCGCTCATCTGCAAGATGCTAACCTCTACGGGGCTCGGTTAGACGCCGCTGACCTGAGAGAAACCCTGCTCACTCGCGCCTGCCTGCGCAGCAGCAGTTTAGTCTCTGCCAACCTGGCCGGTGCCGATCTGACCCGGGCGGACTTGCGCGGGGCTAATCTCCAGGGAGCCAACCTGCAGGGAGCCAAGCTGAACCGCGCTTTAATGGAGCATGCGAATCTGGTGGGTGCCAAGCTGAAGGGGTGCAGCCTATTTCGGGCCGTTGCGGTGGATGTCACCGGGGCGATTTACGACGTCACCACCATTGATCCAAACGGCCACTACTATGGCCTTTGAATAGCTGTCACCACCCTCCCTATCAGGTATCCTAGGCGTATTCTAGCTTTGGGTTTAAGTCGCCCAATGCCTCGGAAACAGCTATTGTCTTCCTGGGTGTCAATGACTTCCGTGTTTGAAGGATATTCCTGATGAGGCAGTCCCCATCTTCGTTTGCCGCTGTGCCCCGCTCTGTGCTGGTGCTGGCGCTGGTGCTGCTCGGTGGTACTGCGCTTCAAGCTCAGGCTGCAGACGAGAGCATAGCCCAGGCAGGGACCGAGCGTTCTCAGCAGGAAGCGGCGGATGTGGCCCTGAGCCGAGCCACCACCCTGTTTGTGGTGCTGCTGGGGACTCTGGTGCTGCTGATCGGCGTCGGCATGGGGATGCTGTGGCTGATGCGGCGATCGGTGATTCAGGAAGTCTCCGACATCGTCAAGGCCCAGCTCAACGAAATGACTGAGCTGCAGGACAAGATTCACCACGCCACCCGGGAGCTAGACGGTATTCTGCGGGACGCTGACTCCATGGCCGAAACCCTGGACACCCGCACCAGCCGCTTCCAGGAAGACGCCGTGAATAAAAAGCAGGTGCTCAACCGGCTGGTGGACGACCTGGCGGAGTTCAAGGCCCGCACCGTCAGCGACTGGCAGAACCAGCTGGCGGATTTGAAGGTGAAGCTGGAAACCACCGAGGCAGACTTTTTGGGCCACCTCTCCGGGGTGCGCCGCAGCGCCGACGACCAGCTGCGCCAGCTCGAGCAGGATACCCAGTCCCAGCGGGTGGGCACGTTTCGCAGTATTGAAGAATCCCAGGCCAAATTCTCCCGGGATGTCAGCCGCCTGCAGAGCGAGGCGGAGGCCCAGCAGGCGGCGCTGGTGCAGTCCTTGCACCATTCGGAATCCCTGTTTGCCGACCAGGTGGGCACCCTGTCCATGCGAGTGGAGGAGGAGCGCGATCGCACCCTGGAAGCCCTCAACGCCCTGCGCAGCCAGCTCAACCCCACCATCGAGCGGCTCAAAAACGAAGCCGCCGACCAGGTCAGCGCCCAGCGACAGCAGATTGCTGAGTTTCTGGAGGCCCTGCGGCAGCAGCTGGGGGAAAACCTGGACGAACGCCGCACCCAGATGCTCAACGACCTCCAGGCCCGCGCCGACGCCCTTGGTCAGGAGCTCAGCGATCTCCAGGCCAATGCCTACGGCCACAAGGATCTGGCGATTCAAAACATCGAGCGCTCCATTTCTGAGTTCAACCAGCGGTTCGAAACCCTGCGGGGGGACGTGGAATCCCAAAAGCTGCGGATGCTAGACGAGCTGCGGCGGGCCTCTGACGACTTTATGGGGCAGTTCGGCGGCATCAAGGGCAACCTGCAGCAGCGGGAAGACAATCTGCTTCAGGAACTTCAGCGCACCGCCAACGAGGCGATCGAGCGGTTTGGTTTACTGCGCTCCGAAGTAGACGGTCACCGCAGCGGCGCGGTGGAAGAACTCCAGCGGCTGGCCCAGGACTTTCAAAGCCAGCTGGGGCAGTTCAGCAGCCAGGTGGATGATCGAAAAATCAGCGCCCTCAACGACCTGGAGGCCACCGCCAACGCCTTTAGCGCCCAGGTGAAAGAACTCTTCGTCGATGCCAGCAGCCAGAAAGACCAGGTGCTCTCCACCCTGCAATCCATGGAGGGGCAGTTCACCGAGCAGCTGGCCCAGGTGCGGGACATGGTGTTCAGCAAGCGCGATCGCGTGATCGACAAGATCGAAGCCTTCGACGCCCGCCTGGGGGATCAGCTACAAACCCT
>PYEQ01000041.1 GCA_003017785.1 filamentous cyanobacterium CCP5
CCACCGTCAGGGCACAGCGGGTGCCGGTAAAGCCCGCATTCTTAGAGAAAGAGCGAAATTCGATCGCGCAGTCCCTGGCCCCTTCAATCTCATAGATGGAGTGGGGAAGCTCCGGGTCGGTAATAAAGGCTTCGTAGGCGGCGTCGAACAGGATGATTGAGCCGTTGGCGCGGGCGTAGTCGACCCAGTTTTTGAGGTGGGCTTTGGTGGCGACGGCCCCGGTGGGGTTGTTGGGGAAACAGAGGTAGATCAGGTCTACTTTTTCGGAGGGGATCTGGGCGGTGAAGTCGTTCTCGGCGCTAATGGGCAGATAAACCAGCCCTTCGTACTTACCGTCTTCGCTGGCGGGGCCGGTGTGGCCCGCCATCACGTTGGTGTCCACATAGACCGGATAGACCGGGTCGGTGACGGCAATTTTGTTGTCTTTACCAAAAATATCGAGAATGTTGCCGCAGTCGCACTTGGAGCCGTCGGAGATGAAGATTTCGGAGGGGTCGATGTCGCAGCCGCGAGCTTGAAAGTCGTGGGTAGCCACTTTTTCCCGCAGCCACAGGTAGCCCTGTTCTGGGCCGTAGCCGTGGAAGGTGTCCCGGTGGCTCATCTCTTCGACGGCTTTGCCCATGGCCTCACAGCAGGCATCGGGCAGGGGCTCGGTGACGTCGCCGATGCCAAGCTTGATAATGGCGGCATCGGGGTTGGATTCGGCAAAGGTGCTGACTCGGCGGGCAATTTCGGGGAACAGGTAGCCTGCCTTCAGCTTCAGGTAGTTGTCGTTGATAGTCGCCATAGGTCTAGATGGTTGATGTGGCTGTATTCATTTAAGATTACAGCCCTGTAACGATCGCCGGGAAGCCAGGGGCAGTGGATTGGTAAACCTCCGGTTTAAGGTGATCCTCTCTGCTCTCTTTACTAGGGGTACATATTCGCAAACCTAGCCTTCTCCCCTCTATCCCTGACCCTTTCTCCCGGTGGGAGAAAGGGAACCGGATTAAGTCCTAAGATCCTTGCGGTATGGAGCTTCCCCTTCATTACCCAACCTCTTCTGTTGGCTTTCTCCCTTCGGGAGACACTTCGTGAACGACTCCGCTCAGCCAACGGGTGAGGGCTCACGGGTGACCCGTTTTCCTGACGGGTAAGGGCTCCCCATCCCTCGCCTTTAGGAGGTAAAGTAGTAGATTGTGCAAAGTATTCGTGTCTAAAGCTGGAGAAAACTCATGGGTCGTAAGTGCCAACTCACCGGGAAAAAAGCCAACAACGCCTTTTCTATCTCCCACTCTCACCGTCGGACGAAGCGGCTGCAGCATGCCAATCTGCAGTCTAAGCGGGTGTGGTGGCCCCAGGGCAATCGCTGGGTGAAACTACAGCTGTCGACGAAGGCGATTAAGACTCTACAAACCAAGGGGTTGGAAACCATGGCGAAAGAGGCTGGCATTAATTTGAACAAGTTCTAGGGTAATTACGGACATGGAGCTATCAGCTTTGTAAACCTGGAAAGTGATACCTACAGGCTTACTGACGAAGAATTGACCAGCTGGCGACAAACCAGCGACAAATCAAGCCCCTAGAATTTCTCCTGCTGTTTCACTGAAACTGGAGCAATCCTAGGGGTTTTCAACGTGTTCGCTTCCTATCAGGCTGAGATAAGCTTACGGATGTTTCATGGTTCCTTTATCTGGGTGCCAAGATTCTGTCAAATGATGGGGATACATCAGGATTACTGAGGTCAAAGTTTTTTTGGCCTTGATACCTTCTTTACATGGGGCGGGTAGGATGAGTGCAATAGCTCTGTCTACAGCCCCTTGCCCCGATCATCATCTAGGGTCGTTTATGTTTCGGATAGGCTGGAGTGCCTATTTAGGGGACCGGCGGTTCACTTTGGAGCCCAAATTGCGAGTCTGATTGACCCACAACCGCTGTTTGATCGTACTAAACTAGCCGTTTGGAGGGTCCGCTTTGGCAGCGGGCTTGCCATCTGCGTCATTTTTTCTGCTCTCTCGTTGGGATTTGGTTCTCACAGGAAACTGTCATGGCCTCACTAAATCGTCATTTTCGTCGTCTACTCTCTCTGCCCGGACGCATGGTCAAGGGCGTTATGGTCTGGCTGTTGCGGGTGCTGATGATTTCCAATCGGCCCCAGCGACTGGCGCGATCTGGCTTTGTGCTGCCAACAACGGTGTTGTTAGTGCTGGTGCTGACCCTGACAACTGGGGCATTGACTTACCGCTCCCTCAGCCGTAGCGATCAGGTGATTGCACAGCGAGAGCAGCAGGCAATTCAGAATGCGGCAACTCCGGCCATTGATCGCGCCAAGGCTAAGCTTGAGTACTTGTTTCAACGGGATGATCGCAAGCCTGGAGCCCTCGCTTCCAGCGACGTGCTATCGACTCTAATGAAGGGCGACGTGACTGATGCGGCCCTGAGTATTACCCGCCTCGGCGAAGACGTTTATACGTTACCCGACGAAACTCGTTTAGATATTAATAATGACGGTACAGACGATAACGCCTGGTGGTTTAAGTCTGACATTAATGGCGATGGCACGATTGAGGATGATGAGATCGTTGCCTATTCAATTATCGGTGACGACGCTGTCGACATGAATGGCGACGGTGACACCATAGACAATGTTGATATTAAGCTTACAGATCCAGAAAGCCAAGCAAAAGCAGAAGAACTCGTTACGCGTACGGGTCCCTTAGGCAGTGCCCGAATCAGCAACCAGTGTGCTACTGCCAGAACCCCAGAAGGGGGATGGCAGATCGTAAATTCTTCTGAGAATTTGGTGCAGAAGAACTTTCAGGTGGATGCTTTTGTGATGAAGCGGGACGGCAATGGCGTCAACCGCACGGTAGAAACTCAGGAATTTCAGCAGTCTCGCGAAGCTAGTCGGGGCAGTAAATGGGGAGCCTGGTTTGTTTATGATCTCGATATATTCCCTGGCCCTGAATTTAAGTGGAATGGGGCAATGCACACGGAAGGAAACTTGTTTGTCAAGGAGAACTTCCAAGGCTATATGGTTAGCTCAAATGACTCCTGTATTTACACCGAAGATGCTTCGGAAATCACCCTCAATGAAAGCGATCCTGAGAGTAGCTTTGAGGGAGAGCTTGTCCTAGGTAACGTAGCAGGCGGTGTTTTCTCTAAAGGCGGTAATACACCAAAGTTTCACGTTTACAATGGCGCAAATGCTGCTTACACAGACAATACAAATGGTGTTGCCCTAGATAATGATGGTAATGACTCGGTTAAGGCTGTTTCTGGCCAAACTCCTACGCCTTATGATGTCGCCCTTAACCCCATCAAGATTTATACCGAAGGGCAGTTTGAGCACATTAGAGCGAGGAATTCTACTTGGGAAAATGACGGCGATTTAGCTAAAAACGCGGCCGCTAAAGGGAAAGGACGCGTTATTAACAAAGATGAACCCAGACCCTATGTAGATGACTTTTATCGCGCTGATAATCGCTGGGGTCCTAAACCTGTCTACAGCGTGCCGGGAACCGCCAACGAGTATGACATCAACGATATTAATGGGACCGATACCTCAGTCAAAGTTGGAGCAGAGATCAATGATGCTAGCTACCCAGGTCTAGTTGATGGCGTCGAGCCAGTGGACGGTTTTTGGGAGCGAGAGGCCATCAAATCTGGTTTAGAGCTGGTTGTGGGAGAGCGGCTGCAGCTGGGCAATCCTTTTCAGTGGAACTATAACCCGGTCACCAGCTCTACTGGCACAGACGCTCTGTATCCTCCAAATGCTAATAAGAGCGCTGGTACAGCGACGGCAGGAGCCGCTGGCAACGAAGGCGAAGTGTATACCGGCGGCGTCCATGAAGTTTTGCAGCATAGAAGTTTGCATGACAATCTTGGGGCTGTGCAGTCGATGGCGGTGTACCACTATCAGGCGAATCCTGGCATTGGAGCTGGCAAAAAGCCTTTTCCTGCAGCCTGTGTAGCGCTGACAGCCCATCCAGGAACACCCAAGAGTATTATTGATAGTCGCACTTTTGGTACCTACAGCGATGGCACTACCAAGGCTGATTTCTTGAGGGGAGTGGGTACCAACGGCTGGGAATTTAGATATCCTTCTGCTTTTGCGAACGAGACTGATTTCGGAACTCAAGTGCAAAGTACAACCTCCTTGCTGGGGATTGCCATCCGAAACCTAGCCAACTTTGCGGGTGATCCTAGTGGCGGTGCTCCTTCATTCATTCCTGTACAGGACACGGCTGGGGCCAATGCAGTTGTTCATCCCTATCCGAAGATGTCGATGTGGGGTGACTATTCGAATCTTCGGAGAATTTTGGCTGACATCGATGCGAACACAACTACCTATAGCGCCCTAAGCCCCGCAGATAAAACGACATTGCACACCGCAGCCTGCACTCTAAGTATGCTCGCTTATAGCCTCAAGGGTGAATTGAGGGATCAACAGTTGCTGACTCTAGGTAACAATTTCCCCAAAATGCAAAACGTATCGACGGGAATTCGCAACACGATGGACGACATCATTAGTTGCGTCGAAAAATCTGGAAGTGGTTGTAAGCTGACTGCCTTGCTTACTAGCATCGGTCACAACCCGACAGTAGCATGGGTTGATCCGAATCCTAACACCGTCATTGCTGGTGTTTGTTCCGCAGGAACTGATAAAGCTGGGTTTCAGCCCGTATGTGACACTGCAGAATACTTCTCGCGGTATTCCTTAGAAGATTGGATTGCGATCATTCAATCAGAGGTATCTAGCGCCAAACCAGCAGATATCGCATTCTTCCAAAATTTCGGTATTGCCTATAACCAAGCCCTTGTAGCGGTTCGTGATCGAGAACTGGGCTTTAAGTCTGGTGTCCCTCAGCAGATAATTAACACTACGCCAGGGGGGAATAACGTCTCCTATGATCCGGTGACCGGACTTACTCAGACTGTTCAGTTTAAGAGCAATGATTTCGCCTTCAGGACTGGCTGTAACCCCAACATATTTAGTACTGTCGCCGCTGGCGGTAAGGGCGGTCAAGATGATGTTGTGATTGACGCTTTAGTTTCCTGTAGTGCCTCTGAGACTACTACATCAAAAGTCCTTTGGCCCGCCCTCTATTATCTATTCCCTGTAACCGACCATGACCATTTGGGTGCAGGCAATCATCTTCAACCTACGAGTGAGGAATATGTAAACGATACATACATCAAAGGAGTCAACTCTGCGACACCAAGTGCTAACCGCTATAAGGTCGTCAAGCCAGCTAGCTCGACAGATAATGTCAAGGGATTTTACGGTTTAGCTGCCATCCCTGCGAATCGTGATGGTTCTGGTTGGATACTCCCTATTACTACTCCTGCCGCTGCATCCAGTACTAATAAGCAATTGGGAGTTACTGCTAACACCAACACCGATACTCCCGACAACTTACCGTTCACCATCAACATCCCCGGCTCAACCAGTACGGCTGTTGCGAGGGTTGCATTCCTCGACAAGGGTATGTTTGATGGCCGTGAGCAGCTTAACGAGCGAGTTCTTGATATCGATATTGGCAGGCTGGCCAGCACCCGCTATGCCAACGTCAACACCAACGACTTTTGGCTCACGGACAATGGCAATGCGACGCCTCCGGGTGAAGGCGTGGTCTACGCCTATCGCGAAGATGCCGTGAGCGAAATCGAAATTGTCCGCCCTAGCGCATCGGGCACGATCGCTGGCACATCTGACACTGTGAGCTTTGCTAATTGCTCAAAGCTGGATGCTGCTACGCGGAAATTCCGGGTAGAGGACAAGCTGAAGTGTCGAATGAATGCCACTCCGGGCTCGGAGCAAGACCCGCCTTTGTCGACTACGGGTTTTAGTCTTAAGCCTGTCGACTTTGTGGCTGATCCGATGCGGCGTTCTTACGGGTTCCGCCTTCGCAATGGCGCAGATGTCAGCAATGCCAAGGCTCGTGATAGCGGCATGACCTTTGTGACAGATAATTCTGTCTATATTCTGGGTGACTTTAATCTGCACACCAACAACGGCACCAAAAACGCCAACAACCTCCTTGAGGAATTTACCGATAAACTCTCCGCTATTACCAACTGGGGACCAGGGAACTTCTACGCCACCGGCTCAAATGGTCGAATTGAGAGCGAAATCAATACCTCTAACTTTGCCAGCAGCTTAGTAGACTACTGGCGACCGGTAGAGATTCTGGCCGATTCCGTCGGCATTCTCTCTGGCAACTTCAAAGACGGGAGCGTGCTCGATACCTTTACCAAGACCAGCAACAACGACAACAACAACGGCGGGAGTGGCACCAGTTCATATCAAAACCAAAATCGTCCCTATTTTGAAACGGCTAAAACAATTGCAAACTGGGTAACGCAAGACAAAACTGCTAATACCCCCGTTTGGGTTGATCGCAACGGCGTTTACCGCCAAACCACTGCTGATGCATCCCCAATCGGTGGCGGTACCGACTGGAATATTGCGAAGATGACTCGATTTGGCAATACCAATGCCCGCCGGAATAATCTTCAGACAGCCTCAGCAACCACTGCTAATGCGATGTTGATTAGCGGCCTGATTCCAACCCGACCTGTTCAGGCTAACGGAGGCTTCCATAACTTCCCTCGGTTCAATGAGTGGTGGCAGGCAAACACCAGCTACAACTCTGCGACTACCGATATGAATATCGCCGGAGCCTTCTTGCAGCTTCAGTTCTCTACTGCCGCCACCGGACAGTTTGACCAAGACTCTTGGGAGCCAGGTAGTAATCCAGCATCCGACTTCTACATCGACTACTATGCAGCTCCTACTCGAAATTGGGGTTACGACGTTGGCTTCCAGTACCTTCCCGCAGGCCCTGCCGCAGAGCGTTTTGTCAGCTACGGTTCACCCCGGAGCGAGTACTACCGAGAGCTGCCAGTCGATGACCCTTACATGGTGCTCTTGCGATGTGCAAGATTTGATTCTGATGGCGATGGCGATGTAGATAACAATGACGAGCGCATCGATACCACTGTCGATGATAATTCCTGTCCTGCTTAACTATCGATTAGAGGCACAATCACAGAGGCACAACCATGGCGTCTTCGCACTACCTCAAACACTGGCTTTCGTTTCATCGACGGCTTAAATCTAAAGCAGATGCCAATGCAGGACTGACTTTAATCGAATGCTTAGTGGCAATTGTTGTCACGGGCTTGGTCGTCGGCTTAATCTCGCCGGCCGTGGTCATTAGCGTGGCTACTCGGGTTAATAGCCAAAAAACCGAGCAAGCCCTCAAGACTGCGCAATCTGAGATTGATAGGGTTAGGGCGATCGTTGAGCGTGGTTCTTATCAGGTCAGTGACTTGCCCCCAAGCGTCACATTTGTTGCCGCCAACTCGACAACTGGTACGACAGCGGGTGGTACTGACTACATCACAGAACTACCTGAAACCATTGATGGCCCCACTCAGAATGGCTTGATAGGAGCCAGTGCAACCTATGCTTCTACTGGTTACACCTTCAGCAGGGCACGCGAAGTAGATGTCAATGGTGATGGGGCAACTGATTTTGCTATCCAAGCTTTTCGAAGTCCTGGTCAGCTTGATGCCGATGGCCTGCCTGTAGCTTTTTCAATGGGGGTTCGGGTCTATGACCTCGATGCCTTTGACCCAAATAGCTCAGCTAACTTGGCCGTTGAAGAAGCTACGGCTGGGGTGATTGGCACCCAGGGCGATCGCGATGCACTGCCTCTAGCCGTGATTTACACCACGATCGCCAAGTCTGATTTGAGTGGTTCCCTATGTGACTATGTCCAATACCTCGGCTCTACTCCGTCTAGCAACTACGAATGCAACTAGTAGGTTACTGCCCTATCACTGTTGTGCCTCAGCCGTTATTTCTAAGTAGGTTCGTCATGGCGCGGTTTTATCTCAAACGCTTCCTTCACGGGCGGCAGTCCCGGTCGAAGCAGCAGGGCTTCACCCTCATCGAGGTGCTGGTTTCGATTATTATCGCCAGCCTGATCGTGGGCGGACTGCTTTACTTAGTCGTGCAGTTGCTTAAAGTCGACCGAGAAGAATCAGTCCTTAACCAGACCCAGCAAGACACCCGCAGAGCCTTAGACTACGTTTCTCGGGAGCTTCAAGAGGCGATTTTTGTCTATCCCTCTCAAGCGGATCTAGATCGAGTAGTGGGCGAACTATCAGATGTGCCCACTGGTGCGACTCCGGTAGTGGCTTTTTGGCGGACTGACCCCATATCAGCCGCTAATTATGCTGCACTGCCCAATGATTGCACAACCCTGAGTGCCCCTAAAGATGATGAATGCAGAGTTCTAAAGCTGCGGCAAAACGTCTACACTCTGGTCGTCTATCTACTGCAAGACAACAGTCCTACAGATATTTGGGAGGGAGAATCGCGAATACTCCGCTACGAGCTAAGCCAATATAGCAACTATACCAACCTGACCGAGCGGACTGGTTATGTCGATCCAGCTCCCAATAACTTTGAAGATTGGGAGGCCAACGGCAACACAACCAATGGAACCTGGGCTGTTCTGACAGATTCGATTGATGACCCCTCAGATGATTCCGACTCAGCAACCCTGCCCCAGTGTGATACCGCTGATCGATACGAGCGGATACCTGATAACAGTGATGCGGCCGCTGCAAATCCAACGAAAACCAGCTATAGCTTTTTCACCTGTGTAAGAGATCCCATCTTGACCGCTGCTGAGCGAGCCCAGCTGAATGTATCAATATCGGATGCTGCTGCAGCTCAAAATAATCAGGATATGATTGTCTATCTCAGAGGCGATGCCTCTGATGGTAGGAATACTAGTGGGCTTACTTTCTTTTCAGAAGATAGCAGCCTGCCGACGCTAGAATCGAGAATTCTCGTGCGGGGCATTTTGGACAAGCGCCCCGAATAGCCAAGCCGATTTAGGACTTGAAACATGACACCCTTTCGCTCTAATCACCGATCTGCAACAGCTGGTTTTACCTTGTTAGAGGTGCTAGTCGTCGTAGTTCTGGTTGCTATTTTGATGGCGATCGCGGCTCCTGGCTGGCTAGCATATTTAAATCGGCAGCGAGTAAGGACAGTACAAACTGACTTGGCTGAGGTCTTGCGGCAAGCCCAAACAGAAGCTCAACAGACTCGCAGCACTCAGGTTGTCACTTTAGAAACCGGTGAACCCGTACCAACGGTCACTTATAAAGGTTCTCAGGTATTAGGAGATGGCAACATCCCTGAAAACACAATTACTTTAAGCGGTAGCAATACTGCCATCTCTTTTGAATACTTGGGTACGCCACCTGCCAACTCAGTACCCTTCGTCGCCTCTGTCACCGTAACTGGAACATCCACAAATCGCTGTGTAATCGTTGCGAGCTTGCTCGGCTCAATCAAGACCGCTAGCGATGCTGACTGCGATACTCTGAACAACACCACCCTATCTACCAACACTGATTAGCCGGTAACAATCGGAACGTAGCTGATATGTTCAAGCCTCGGTTGATCTCTAAAAGGGCGGCTTAATCGTTACGATTTTATCTAAGTCATAGCTAGCAGTGCGGGTTAGAATACTTTGCTGCTGCTCTGAATTAAACAGCCGGGTGAACTTTGTAGAATTCTGATTTTGAATTGGCTGCGATACCTTTTGCTTCCAAGGTTCAGATGGCAGACTGACTTGCTGGGCAACTTGGTTATATTGAGCCAGTATAGAGGGCTCGTAGGTAATTTCAAGCACCTGGCAGAGTTGCGCGACCATCCACTTTGGGTGTTTGACCAAGTCCTCGTAGCGGATTACGACGTGGTCAGAGTAGTCACGGTACCGTTGGCTCAGACGAATATCCCGTAACCAGCGAGACGTACAAAGCTCAACACTGGCAGTTTCCATCTGCCAATGTTCTGGATAGCGTTTTCGCACGTCATATAGAGAGGCGATTGTATCTGGACCGTGTCTCACAATATGAATAAATTTAGGCTGTGGCAACTGTTGAGTAATGTACTCGACGTAGTACAGGTGCTCGGGAGATTTCTCAAGCCATACAGTTTTTCCTGCGGCATGGGTTATTGCATCTAACACATGCCCAAACGCTTGGGTGTAAGATGCTTTGGCAGCAACAGCAGCTTGCGGAAAGGCTGATAGATAGTATGTCTGCCCAATAGCATCTAAAAATTCCTCTATACGTCCATGGAGTCGGTGTCTAGCAACGCCAAAAATTAATTTTCGGGCGGCCATTCTTAGTAGTGGACGGGTCCAGGTATTCTCCAGCAGAGTATTGCAAAAAGTTTGAGCTTGATCATTACTAAATAAATAAGGGAAAAATTGAGACTCTGGAAATGAAAGGATTTGAGAGTGGGACGCCAAGAGACTTTGTAAAAGTGTGGTGCCCGAACGTGGACAACCCACAATAAATATTCGTTTTTGAATGTGGCTTTGAACCGCTTTATGTTTTTTTGGCATTTTTGCATTTGTCAGCTCGTGGGCCTGAAAAGAAACTTAAATCTTGGGTAACGGAGATTTATCAGAAATCCTGTTTTTCCACCGCCGCTGAATGGCTTGGCCTACTAGATCTGGAGAGTAATAAATAGCCTGAGCTACCATAAAGCCAGCAAACCAAAAGTCTTGTCTTCGTTCTTGTAGCATTCTGGCAACCGTCATACACCAACGGCTTTTAGCTACCTTGCGTAAATGACGATAGGGCTCACCTCCAGGTGAATCCAAAAAGAAATCAACCGTTCGGATTGCTTCACGGGCGTATAGGCGAAGATTTCTGGTCAGGCTATCTGCAGCCTGATTTTTCTGCACTAAAGTCTTTGAAACATGGATATACTCGCCGAGTTGCAATACCCGCAGGTATAATTCCCTGTCCTCACACATACTTAAGTCTTCGTTAAAGCATCCAGCCTTCAACAGGCAGTGCCTGTTAATAACAACTAGTGACGTACTCCAAATCATAGAACTCATCAGCATATGATGAGTAGCATTTGGATAGATTGACCAGACTTTTGATTCAGCATGGATCGCTTGATCCGGATTATCCAGTTGAGATGCAATCGCGTCGCAAGCACTCATTGCAGCATTTTCATGTTTCTGTAATGCACGTAAGTGCTCCTCTAAAAAGGTCAAATTCCACTCATCGTCAGAATCAATAAATGCAATCCATTGCCCCCTAGCGCTCTTAATGGCAACATTACGAGCTTTCGCGGGCCCCTGGTTTTCAGGCAAAATGAAGATTTGAATCTGAGAATATTTATTTGGTGGGTAGGTTTTGATTAGCCAACTTCCTGTGCCATCAGTTGAGCCATCATCAACGATGAGCAATTCATAATCTGATAAGCTTTGCCTGAGTACGCTAGCGATCGACTTTTCAATACAGTGACGGCGATTATAAGTCGGTAAAACAATAGAAAACTGAGGTTTAGAAATATCAGCCATGAGATTGACAGCTATTTGTTTACTTCACTGAGTAGAACTGATTCAATCTGATCGATTGTTTTAGACAGCACAAAATTCTGCATAATATGCTGACGACAGCGACGGCCAAGGTCTGGATCGAACTTTCGCCAGTTCAGCCATCTATCTAGTCGGCTTGCCAACTCTTGTTCATTCCCTGGTTCGAACAAGCCTGCCTGAAACTCCCCAGTTAATATTTCGGGGATGCCCCCTATCCGACTTCCTATAGCTGGTGTGCCACAGGCCATAGACTCAATTAATGTGCGTCCGAACGGTTCAGGATAGATACTAGGTAAAACTGTCAGATCGCTTGAATGATATAAGGATAAGGGCTGCTTCACGAAGGGTTTGAATACTACTACAGTCTCAAGAGATAGATTTGTGACCAAAGTTTGAAGTGATTGAAGATATTTAGCTCCAGCCACATCGGAACTATGTAAAACGGGACGTCCTACAATAAACACCCTTAGCAGTAAGTTTGGTGTTCGAGAGAGTAGACAAGAGATTGAGCGAATAAAAGTTTCTAAGCCTTTTTGAGGATCAATACGGCCTAGATAGGTAACTACTCGATAATCCAATAGTTCTTTCGACTTTTTATTGAGAGGCAAACAATTTCCAGGGACAAAGTAGTCAGTATCAATTCCATTATGGATGACGCTAATCTTCTCCACAGGGATATTTTCTTTACCCCACTCTTTTTTAATTTCTTCGGACACCGAAATAAACTTTTGAAGCCTTTTAATCGGCCATCGATATTTTATCGGCATTGATTTTATGGCCGGTTGTCTAATATGGAATACTATCGGCCATCGATATTTCCAACCAAGCCAATAGGCAAAAAAAACCAACCTATGATCATCAATATAAATAATTGTATCAATTGACTCAGTCTCAACGCTAGACAGCTTTTGAGCAACGCTTTGAAAGCTATTCCAGAATCGAACGGTAGACCTGATCAACTGATATTTAGATACATCATATCCATCTATTTGAAGGCACTGACGACAAAACTGAATATAGTTCTGATGTAATGGGCCATCGTTTAAAAAGAGAAGATCGATCAAATGTCCTCTTTTAGACAGTCCTTGACATACGTCCAGCATTGAACGCTGCTTACCGCCTCGTGAAATATCTAGTTCGGTGGTGAAAGCGACAATTCTCATTGGTATCAGGATCTTCGGAGTTGCCAACAGATCCAAGGGCTCAATGTGCTTCCCCAATGGAATGCTAACTCCGCGCGTAAGACAACATCTTGATATGCTCGGTGGCGATGGATGAGTAGGAATAGCAATGTTCGCTTTAACCCCCCTAAGATTGTTCGAACCACAGTTTTAGGGATCTGATGGGAATCGTCCATCAAGAGCCTAAGTTGACATGTTGCTAGACCACAGGCGTGAGCAATTCGAATCAAGTATGCTCGCTCAAATCGATGAGCAGGTAGCTGATGAGCAGTCTGAAGTTCTGGCGCATACCAGATTTCCCAGCCAGCCTTGTACAGGTATATGAGAGGCTCATAGTCATCGCCCTGAACAAAAAAATTTCTCCGTCGACCACCTAGTATAGGCATCGCAGGCACATTATCAATCCATGCTTGCTTTCGAACGAATAACGAAGCTGCTGGTGGTAGCTGGAGACATTCAGGCACAAAGGGCCATGGGATATTGCCATGATCTCGAATAGCTAAGAACCCCGCTATTCGGCTAAAGTTTAAGGGTAAAATTGCATCAGTGGCTAAAACAATCTTCCCGCTGAAGGCTCCAAGTCTCGGACTTTGATATCGGAACTGGCTGGCAACGGTCAGCCAGTTGGGTTCCGGCCAGTTATCATCATCTAAGAATCCTATCCATTCGCCTTTGGCTTCATGAACGGCCCTCAATCTTGCATAAGCAGCTCCCTGTTGAGGTTCAAAACTGTAACGAATCTCAACAGGGAAAAGAGGATCAGCCTGGTAGGTTGTGATGACCTGACGAGTATTATCTTGACTATTATTGTCTACGATTAGAATTTCCCAACTGAGGTTGGGAGATACTACTTGCTTTCTAAGATGCTCTAATACGGCTGGCAGTCGCTCTGCTCCATTGTAGGTAGGAATTACAACGGTAAAGTCCATCAACGCTCATCCAAAAGAGAAATTCGGATCAAAACCGATTTTTCCCAGCTTACCCAAAAATATAATAGTTTCCTAACACCGCAGTCTTTCTTGAAATACTCATCTCCCTGCTGACAGTATCCCTTTAGCGCTAACTTTCAATTTAGAAAACTGAGCCGAGGATATTGGCTCATCTCCTTCAAAAACCCGCTCCTCATAGAGCCCATCTACCCATTCAAGAATAGTTACCTTATCCGCCGTAGGATCCACAATCCAATATTCCAAAATTCGCCGCCCTGCATATTCCGATCGCTTATAGCGATAATCACGGCTTTCCTGCCCAGGACTCACCACCTCAACTACGAGTAATGGCGGCGGCATATCGTAAGTAATCACACAACGCGCCGCCCCCTCCAACGCCGCCGCCGCCGCCTCAGACAAAACCATCAAATCAGGCTGCCGTGCCGTTGCCCGCGCTCCACCCACCGCAATCTGGGCTCCAATTCTCAGACAGTAATAGGGCACGCCCACTTGCAGAAACGTTGCGAACAAAAAGGAGGCGATTTGGTTGTTCAAATCACTTTCAGGAGGCATGGCGACAAGTTCTCCGTTCACCAGCTCATAGCAAGTATCCGTGCCATCGTCATAAGCTAGATACTCCTCAAGGGTCATTGGTTCAGTAGCAACAGACATGGCATTTAACCCTAAAGCGCCGGGCGCATCCCACCTAATCCTAAATACCCCCATAATACCGTTGGCCAGCTTAGGCCAGCGGGTACCTTAGTCCCGTATGATTCGGCTACAAGGTGACTACCCGCCAGGGAAATCGACCATGGAAACCGCTACCGGCCTGGATTTCTCCATCGCCATCTGCACCTACAACGGCGAACATCGCCTCCCCGACGTTCTCAACGCCTTGCTCCAGCAGAGCCAAATCGACAATCTCCGCTGGGAAGTCATCGTCGTCGACAACAACAGCCAGGATGGCACCGCCCAGGCTGTCTCTTATACACATCT
>PYEQ01000632.1 GCA_003017785.1 filamentous cyanobacterium CCP5
GGCGAAGCTCTCCCATATCGGCCCGGGCGGTGGAGGTTACGTAGGAAGTCATGGAAACTCGCTTATCGGAGGTGCAGTCGTTACCGGAAACGCTCACTGCCAAATCCGGTAGCATCTATATTATCTTAACGAGTCCGTCTAGGTAGTTGCGCTGATTGCCATTTCCCGGTCGAAATGCTCTAGGGCAGCTGCCAGCAGGGCCTGGCCCTCAGCCAACGACTCAATCCGTGTCAGCTTTGACCTCAACGCCGCTGCCCCCTCAAAGCCTTTGACATACCAGCTCATGTGTTTGCGGGACTGATAAATGCCCCGCTGGCCCTTGTATCGCCACAGCAGCTCTAAATGTTCGGCAGCGCAGCGGAGCCGGTCGGCAATGGTGACCGGCGATCGCTCCTGGCCAGTCTTCAGGAAATGGTCAATTTCTCCCACCAAAAATGGATAGCCCAGGGTACCGCGAGAACACATCACCCCGTCTGCCCCGGTTTGTTCGAGACAGCGAGCCGCCGCTGCCGCTGAGAAAATATCGCCGTTGGCAATCACCGGAATTTCCAGCGCCGCTTTGACTTTAGCGATCCATTCCCACCGGGCTGATCCTCGATAGCCCTGGGCGCGGGTGCGTCCGTGGAGAGTGAGCATTTGGGCGCCGGCTGCCTGCATCCGCAGGGCAAAGTCAACGGCATTGACCTCGGTGTCGTCCCAGCCAATTCGGGTCTTCACGGTTACGGGGACCGGGACCGCCGCCGCCACGGTGCGGACGATTGCGCGGGCCGTTTCAGGATCTCTGAGCAGGGAAGACCCGCCGCCTTTTTTAGTTACCTTGTTCACAGGACAGCCCATGTTGATGTCGATAGTCAAAGCGCCTTCATCCACGGCCATTCGGGCCGCCTCCGCCATGAAGTCGGGCCGACAGTCAAACAGCTGGATGCTGATGGGCTGGTCTTGGGGGCTGACATCCATCACTTTTTTGAGCTGGTGGGCATGGCAGAGCCCAGCCGCATGTACCATCTCGGTGTAGAGCATGGAATCGGGAGCATAGCGGCGGACCAGCTGACGAAAGGCGCGATCGCTAACTCCCGATAGGGGCGACTGGAAAACCCGGCTATGGAGGATGACCGAGCCAATTTTTAGAGGCGTTTGAAGGTGGGGGGAGAGCATGGGGTGCAGGGCAACCGGAGGTAGGAAAGAAATGGGAGATGAGGGGGATGGTGAATAGCAGAACAGAAAAATTTGGAGGGGCGTAAAAGGGTCTTAAAGTTCCGGGAATTTACGGGCAGGCAGCGGTTGGCCTTGTAGGATAAGGGGCAGCTGTATTCAGTTATTGCGCTTAGTCTCTGCCCTCAGGCTAGTTGGAATGAAACTCAAGTTCAGCACCATGGTGCTCAGGAGTGGTGGTTTCCCCTAGGCGGAGATCCTTATTTTGTATTGGCTCAGGTTCAACATCATTCCAGGTTGTATGGTAAAGACGGCGCCTCCTTCTGCTCCAGCTCAGCTCATGCCCTATCCCCTGCCTTACGTCGATGATTCTTTTAAGCGCGATCGCATTCTAGCGGCGATTGATGTAGGGACTAATTCTATCCACATGGTGGTTGCAAAAGTGCAGCCGTCCCTGCCCACCTTCACCATCATTGACCGTGAGAAAGAGACGGTGCGGCTGGGCAATTTCTGCGAACAGACCGGAGGGCTGACGGACGATGCCATGCAGCGGGGGATAGACGCTCTGAAGCGGTGTCGGGCGATCGCCGAGAGTTTGAATGCTGAAGACATTGTGGCGGTAGCCACTAGCGCCGTCCGAGAAGCCAGCAACGGCCAAACCTTCATAGATCGGGTAGAAGCGGAAGTTGGCATTTCGGTCAACCTAATTTCTGGCAATGAAGAGGCCCGCCGCATTTATCTAGGAGTCCTGTCTGGGGTGGAATTTAAGGGTAAGCCCCACACGATTATTGACATTGGCGGCGGCTCTACGGAGCTGGTTCTGGGAACCGGAGAACCCCATCGGTTTCTGCGCAGTACTAAGGTGGGGGCCGTACGGCTGACGGCTCAGTTTGTCTCCAGTAATCCAATCAATGATCTAGAATTCACGGCGCTACAGGCTTACGTGCGGGGCATGTTAGAGCCCACCGTCGAAGAGCTGAAGCGCCACCTGCAGCCCAATGAGGGGATGCGGCTGATTGGCACGTCTGGCACCATCGAGTGCCTCGCTGCTCTGGATGCCTATGAACAGCTTGGAGAAGTCCCCGATCCCCTGAATGGGTATGAGATGACCTATAAGCATCTCTTGGCCCTTGTGGATCGCCTGCGGAAAGCCAGCTATAGCGAGCGGCTGGCCATGCCAGAGATGTCGGCCCGTCGGGCAGAAATCATTGTGGCGGGAGCAGTGGTATTGCAGGAGGCCATGACCCTGCTGGGAGCGGAGAGCATCGTCATCTGTGAACGGGCTCTGCGGGAAGGGGTCGTTGTCGACTGGATGCTGACCCATGGGCTGATTGAGGACCGCATGCAGTTTCAGCAGTCGGTGCGGGAGCGCAGCGTTCGCAAAATCGGCCAAAAATATCAGGTCAACCTGGCCCATAGCGAGCACGTAGCTGACTTGGCAGTAGCTCTTTTCGAGCAGACCCAGGGAATCCTCCACGAGTGGGGCACCGCAGAAAGCGAGCTGCTCTGGGCGGCGGGAATGCTGCACAACTGCGGACACTTTGTCAGCCAGTCGAGCCATCACAAGCATTCTTACTATCTGATCCGCAATGGTGAGCTGCTGGGCTACACCGAAACGGAAGTGGAGCTGATTGCTAATATTGTTCGCTATCACCGCAAGAGTGCTCCCAAGAAAAAGCACGACCCCTACCGGGAGCTGGCCAAACCTCTGCGGCAGGTGGTCAGCCAGCTGAGTGCCATGTTGCGCATAGCTGTGGCCCTCGATCGCCGCGCCATCGGTGCTATTCGGGGTTTGAGGGCCAGTTTTGATAAGGGCGATCGCCTTCTTCGCCTAGAACTGCAGGCAAAAAATCCCCACGATGACTGCGTTTCCGAGCTTTGGAACCTGGATTACAAAAAGCTATGC
>PYEQ01000633.1 GCA_003017785.1 filamentous cyanobacterium CCP5
TTCCAGATCCCCGGCCATCACGTCGTCGATCGCGGTGGTTTCAACCCCGGTGCGCAGGTCTTTGACCAGCTGGTAGGGGTGAAACACGTAGTTGCGAATCTGGGCACCCCAGCTCGCCTCTACCATGTCGCCGCGAATTTCGGCAATTGCCTGGGCCTGCTGTTCTAAGGCGATAATCATCAGCTTAGCTTTGAGGATGGCCATGGCCTTTTCGCGGTTTTGCAGCTGCGATCGCTCCTGGGTGCAGCGCACAGAGATGCCCGTGGGTAGGTGGGTGATCCGCACGGCGGTTTCCACCTTGTTGACATTCTGGCCCCCTGCGCCGCCGGATCGAGAGGTTTTAATCTCCAGGTCCTTGTCGGGGATATCCAGCTCAACATTTTGGTCGAGAATCGGCATCACGTCCACCCCGGCAAAGCTGGTCTGACGCTTGCCGTTGGCGTTAAAGGGAGAAATCCGCACTAAGCGATGGGTGCCCTTCTCGGCCTTGAGGTAGCCAAAGGCGTAGCGGCCTTCGACTTCCAGAGTGGCAGACTTGATGCCGGCTTCGTCCCCCTCCGAAATTTCCACCAGCTGGACCTTATAGCCCTGGGATTCCGCCCAGCGAGTGTACATTCGCAGCAGCATTTCGGCCCAGTCCTGGGCGTCAGTGCCCCCAGCTCCGGCGTTGATGGTGAGCACGGCCCCTTTCTTATCGTAGGGCTCTGACAGCAGCTGCTGCAGCTCCCAGAGGTCAATTTCCCGCCCCAGCTGATCAATATTGTGCTGGGCCTCCTGCATCAGGGCCTCGTCGCTGTCGGTGGCCAGCAGTTCCAGAATCGCTTCGGTGTCTTCCAGGCGGGCCTGCCATGCTGCCAGCTGCTCTAGCTGGGACTTGCTGTCGCTGAGATCCTGGAGGATTCCCTGGGCTTTAGTCTGGTCGTCCCAGAAATCTGGCTGGCTGGCCAGCTGCTCCAAATCTTGGATTTTGGCTTCTAGGGCAGCGACGTCAAAGATAGTCCTGGGCTTTACCCAGGCGATCGGACAAATTTTGGAGTTCGCGCTTAATGTCTGTCGTTTCTAGCATAGGAGGTGGATTTTTCGGCCAACTAAATCGGAAGATTCTGATTCAAACTCCAGAACCCTGCTTCAATTCTAAGAATAATGGCAATGGGAATTTGGACTCGGATCAAAAAAACAGGTGAAGTGCGCAGCTCATGCACTCCACCCATTCCGCTTTACTTAAGCTATTCAGGCCAGCCAGAAGCTACATCCTAGGCCGTGGCTGGCTTTATCGGCAGGGCTAGTCGCGGGTAATCGCAATTAGCAACCGCAGGATGAAAATGAACAGATTGACATAGGTCAGGTACATGGACATCGCTGCGGGCAGATACTGCTCGTCTTTGTAGGTTCGTGGCAGCAGGAAGAAATCCACCACCGCCGCACCGACAAACAGCAGCACCCCAAGGCCCGAAATGGCAATATCTAAAAACTGGGGAATCTGACCGCCAAAGAAGCCGAAGAGCAGCTGACCCACCAGGGCTACTACCAGGGCGATGATGCCCATACCAATGGTCTTAGAGAGGGCAAACCCGTCTTCTTCGGAGAGGTTTGACCCAATCGGGCGGGCCGCCACGAAGGTAACGCCACAGGCGAGGGCGGCAGCGCCAATGCCGGTAATGCCGACACCAGCCGTGCCCAGGGCCACAAACAAAATGCCGCTGAGGGTATAGCCCGTCAGCAGACTGTAGGTAGCCAGCAGGGGCAGAGCCACGGCGTTGTTGCCTTTCTCGGCGACGCTGCGGGCGACGAAGAAGAGGGCGATCTCAGCAATCAGCGCCACCCAAAAGGTGGGCATAAAAATGCCGGGATTACTGCTGAGAACATTCAATCCAGCGTAAGATCCAACAGCGGTTAAAACTAGACCGCCGCCAACAAAGGGTAGGGCGTTGGCAATCACGTTGGGGCCGACGATCGCCTGCCCCTGAGACTTGCGAATCGCTTCGCGAAAATTACTACTGCTGCTCATCGCAGGGTCCTCCAATAACCGATAAATAAGGGCTTGACTAGATGGCTATGCCATTTAGATTTTAAGCACACTCGCTCGAGTGCGCCCTTATTTCTTATCTATTGTGAATAATGGGCTGGGTTTATGCCGACGGACATCCTCACCTTGACGCCAGGTCTGGCGCTAAGGGAGGCTAAATGTTCTGTAAGAACTTTTTTGAATCCGGATAACTGCAACCAAAATATACCCTTAGAATGGGCTGGTTCCTTAGCCAATAAGGACCTTAGCAACCAAACTATTCATGAGGTAGCCCTGCCCGTTTCGGAAACCTGTGCTGGGAACAGCCAATGGTTAAGTCAAGGCTCGCAAAACCCGTAAGTTTAGAGTCATGCATCTGCACCTCTAGATGGCCTCGATTTCGGATCACTCCACCCTGTTTTTTCTCAATGCTTTTTTGTAGGAAGAGTCAACTATGAAATCAAGACTGAAGCTTGCTGCCCTCGTCGCAGCCACAGTCGGCATCGCTGGGGGCGTTAGCGCCGCGATCGCCAATGCCTCTTTAACGGAGTCCAATGCCCCCCAAGGGACGATTCCCGTGGCCCAGACCCGCATCGCCCAAACTTTTGGCACTACTCCGGTAAACGAGCAGAATTTCCTGGTGGTGGCCGTGCCCGGGGGAAGTCTCCAGCCCTATAAACCATTTATCGTCGAGCAGCTGCGGCCTGAGCCCCGCTGCTTTGAGGTGATCGACGATGGCAGTCTACCCATGGAGGTGAATCCCCTGTGGACCACCTTCGACTACACCGGCACCTGCCGGGTGCAAAAAGATAGCAATGGCTTTGCCGTCTGGATCGGCGGTGAAGATGTAGGTTTGCAGTACAACTTGCGGGTTGAGGAACGCAACGGCGAACTGGTGCTGCTGGCGAAGCCCTTCCGAGGACCAGCGATCACGGTGGGCCGCACCGGGGGCATCAGCAACACCGGATTTACCAAATTCAACCTCAATGACGGCTGGTATCTAACCAAGCGTACCTTTGAGGGGCAGATTGTCTCGTCGAACCTGGTG
>PYEQ01000042.1 GCA_003017785.1 filamentous cyanobacterium CCP5
CAAGCTTCTGAAACTGACATCAAAAACTGGTTCGCTCATTGCTGCTATTGCTCCTAATAATTATGCAAACCGCTATAAAGCTGAATGGCACAACATGATCCTCTTTGCTTCCGATGGAGTGCTGATAGACTCTCATGCATTCATCTGCAATCCGTCATATAAAGCTTTTAGAAAGGCATCACTGAGTATGAGACAAGATTTATGGGGAGGAAAGCTTACCTCACAGCTAAAAGATTTGGCTTTTGATTAAGCTTTCTAACTTGATCTAGCCTGTAAACTATTCTGCTAAATAGCATTTATTGAGTTGGGCAATTGGCGAGGCGATGTATATCGCTCATTGATGAATAATCGGGTTAAGTCAGTAGTGATAAAATTAATTTATGCAGTTCGAGTGGAATGAAAGTAAGGCTGAGCGAAATCTAGCAAAGCATGGAGTTTCGTTTGAGGAGGCTAAAACTGTCTTCGACGATCCCCTCTATGTTGACTTCTACGACCCAGACCACTCGGAGGATGAGGAACGATATCTTATTGTAGGAGAATCTAATCAAAAGAGATTGCTGATTGTGTCATACACCGAAAGGGAGAATTCGATTCGTATTATCAGCGCTAGAGAAGTGACACGAGCTGAACGAGAAGCTTATGAAGAGGGATAAGTCAGACATGGAAGATGACTTGCGCACAGAATATAACTTGAAAAGCCTTCGAGTCAGAAGGTTAGGTCCTGGAAGAAAAGGATTTGGTGGCACGACTGTCCAGTTAGAGCCTGACGTTGCAGAAATGTTCCCTGATGCTGATGCAGTTAATGAGGCTTTACGCTTCTTGATTAGAGTGATGCGAGATAACCAGGCTGTTGCTCCAACAACACAGGCTAACAATTCAAATTCAGCGGACGGTTGAGATTTAGTGGTGGGAATGCAAGGTTTTCTGCCGCCGCTGATTTGAGCCGTTAGACAGCAAAAAGTTCCGAGTATCCTCTGTTTGAGCTGTATATGGCAGTAGGTCAGCTCATCCGTGTTGAAATGCCTTGTTTTCTACTCATTCCAGGAGAAAGCCATGTTTGACAAGATGAAAGGATTGGCGGGAAAGGCAAAAGAAGCACTATCATCGACAGCGGCTTCAGTAGGGGATTTCATAGAAGGAGAAGATGGGCGTGCTGCCGTTGAAGCGATCAAGAAGACCGCAACATCCGTTGGTAATGAAGCAGTTCGACTAGGGAAAGACGCGGTTCAGTCAGATCTTGCGAAAGATGCAGCATCAGGTGCTGCTGTTGGAGCTGTAGTAGCAGTTCCAGTTCCCATCGTTGGACCGGTGATAGGTGCAACAGTCGGTGCAGGACTCGGAGTATATAAAAATCTCACCAAGCCGGGGCAATTGCCACAAACTGTCCCCCCTCAGAAGGAGCAAGTCGATATTTATGGTGAAATGCTCAAGCTTGAAGATTTAAGACAGAAGGGAATTCTTACCGATGAGGAATTTGCGGATATGAAGAAGCGACTCCTCAGCGATCATCAGTCTTAGCTCAAGTATGCGCCTGCTAGTTAATAAGTACCACTCTCAGGTACCCAAAGGTTAGAATGATTAGGTAGTCTTGTCTTAAGGCCAAGCCGATGACAGTCCGCCACCCTCGCTACAGTAAAGAAGAGTTTGCTCAGCGTGGCAATGAGCTGTATGAAAGCCAGGTACGCTCTAAAGTTGAGGAGGGCAACCTTGGCAGGATTGTTGCTATTGATATTGAAACAGGGGCTTTTGAAGTAGCAGACACTGCGATTGCCGCGACGGATCAGCTTTATGATCGATATCCCGATGCTCAACCCTGGGTAATTCGGATTGGGCATCGAGCCGTCTACCGCTTCGGTTCCCGGAGTTTGAAGAGAAGCGTATGATGCAGGGCTTCGTAAATCAGAGTTGTGAAGCCATCATTAGAGTCGCAGTTGGTCATTCTAATTTGCCAAAGCAGATGGTTGAAGCAGTTATTGATACTGGCTTCACTGGCTTCTTGTCTCTCCCACAATCCATCATCACCTCTCTCAGCTTACCTTGGCATTTCCGTGATATGGGAACTCTAGGAGATGGCAGCGAGGTCATTTTTGATATGTATAAAGCAACTGTAATCTGGGATGGAAAAACCCAAATTATTGACGTAGCTGCTTCTGAAGCAGATCCGCTAATTGGAATGAGCTTGCTATATGGGTTTAAGGTTCAGATGGAAGTAATTGAGAGAGGAGTTGTGATAATTGAGGCACTGAAGTAAGCCCAAAGCGGTATAGAAGCCTTTACACAAAAATCCAATTGTATATTTGACACCAGTTGACGCCTTTTGGAGAGCCAAACAGAAGTGACTTACTGGACACCAATTAAGCCAATCTCGGACAATTTAAGGCTCGTTGATCTTTTGGGGAATGACATCTCTGAAGAACAAAAACGCCACTTTAGATCTTTTGAAAATCACTTGATTGACGTATATAAAGAAGGCAATCTAATTTTTGTGTATAGAGGTGAATCCCTTAAAGGCTTACAGAAAAAGCTGTTTCTGAACCATGAAGAATATACCAAATCACGCTTGTATGAGCGGCTGTTTATCATTGGCGATAAAGCACGTTATTTCTTCATGGATAAGGCAAACTCTAATGATAGAGGATGGCTTACAAGTATTAATGATCGTTCGGCTGCGACCTTTGGATTTATATTTGAGCGTATCGCTAATGTGCTGTCTACACCAAACTTAGAACCCCGGATTCAACAATCCTGTTCTAGCAGATTCCTAAACTACTTTTGTGATAGTAGTAATCGTGAAAAATTTATAGCCACCGTAGAAGCTAGTACACAACATCGAGAGCAAGATAGGTTGAAACTTCGAGATTATTATTTATATTTCCTTCATGTGGCAGGATCCGCAGGTGTTTGAAAGGAAACGATGTTGGTTTCTACAAGCCTCTCAGCGGAAATCTCAGAAGAAAAATTTACAGATAAAAATTCTGAATACTCGCTTGTTTTATACGGGTTTATTCCCCAACCCTATCATAATTTCATAGTCTCGCCGTGGCTCGCCTCTGAGTATCACAGGATTGCTTCAGAGAAGGAGATGCCAACTTATCAGCCGTTTGGATTATTTCCAGAACAACTTGAGATATCTGTCAAAGGCGCTTTGTTTTCCTGTTTCTTAGTGGGAGTCAAGCAGGTTGAGGACGATAGTTTTGTCGTCAACCCTCATATATTTTCAGCTAAAGATTTCTACCAGGCAAGTAAGTATGGAATTCCAGTTAAGCAGGATGATTTTATGAACAGTGTCCTAGCTTCAGGGTATATGCGGTTTTTCTACACTGACCTTCAAGGAAATTTTGAGCAATATGAGATATCGCGTTAGGGTTTGAAACCATTTGGTCATCTGTTGGGATGCTATCTAACAACCCGGTTTGAGCGGACTGCCTGAACTCTTGGTAGTTATGCGAAGGATATTTGCAGCCGCTCAACCGGAACGTTAGCCCTCAAGTCCTCCTGATGGGCTGTTTATCAAGCTTGTCTGTGTATTGGCTGAGCTCAGTGTTTTCAAGCTGTTTTGGGTCGCTGCTTGAAGCAATTACAAAGGAAATGAAGATACCGAGGCTTGCTGCTGGTAGTATGCACACGCGTGCATACTATAATTGAGATGGTTTACCAATGGAATGAAGATAAGGCCACAGCCAACCTTCGTAAGCATGGTGTTGACTTCGCTGATGCTGTGTCAGTTTTCTCAGATGACTTGGCCCTGACCATCCCGGACGAGCGATTTGACGAAGAACGGTTTGTCACGATTAGTCTAGATGGATTTGGTTGGTTTTTGGTATTGGTTTATACCCTGCGAGGCGAGGCGATTCGGATTATTTCAGCGCGCAAGGCAACTAAGCAGGAGCGGCGGCAATACGAGGAGGAATAATAATGGAAACCGAATATGATTTCAGCCAAGGAAAGCGAGGCGCTATTGCACCAACACCGTCAGGCAAAACGCGCATCACGATCCGGCTAGATGATGACGTTCTGGCGTGGTTTCGAGAGCAAGTGCATAGTGCAGGTGGTGGAAACTACCAAACCTTAATTAATGAAGCTTTGCGCCAACATATTCAGTCCATTTGTCAACCGCTTGAGGAAACGTTGCGGAAAGTAGTTCGTGAAGAGCTCGAACGCCTTGAAAGATGATTATTTTGCTGAGAGCTAACAAGTCGCCGCACCGGAACGGCGAAAGATAGTCGGTCGAGTGGCAAAGGAGGTCTGCGTCCGGCGAACTTGGTCGTTAGGCGGCTCTAAATCATCTGTGAGGATATTTCCTAACGTCCCGGCGTAGTGCGATCGCTGATCACCGTAGGTTAGGTTGACGAAGAAAACCCAACATACTGTCGTTTCAAAGCATGGCGACAAGACTTATTAGCCACTTAAGTTGTTGGGTTTCGCTAGCGCTCTAACCCAACCCACGGTTGCTCACTTAGATTGCGTAAAATGCAGCGACATCAAGCAATGGCAAGGATCTCGTTGGGTTGACGTTAGCAATACTCGGCATCCTCTCCAACGGTTAATAAATCAGCGCTGGGTTGTGGACAAGTCTTGCGATCTATTGGTTTCACGCTGTTTTCTTTTTTCCCTGCTGTCAAGGTAAAAGGATTAAGCAGGCAGACATAATATTTGCTTAAAGACTATACGTCATATTAATCTAATAGCTTGAATTCACTATATTGGAGTATTTTTATCTAAAAAAACTATAATTAACCCGTGTGGGTAATAGAATTTCCTCCGAATAAGCGATTCAATCTAGATAGTAGAGGCCATGTGGAGACCTCTACAGGAAAGCTTTCTCTTCGATGTTTAGGAAGCAAGAAGAGAAGATTCCTCCGACTTAAATGTCTAATAATTGCTTAAAGGAGAACAAAAATGGTTCTTTACGCCTCATGGACCCACGGAAACAGCGTTCTTTTAGAAAGAAGAGGAGCTCCAAGTGCAAGAAGCAAAAACACAGTAAGCTCTGTCTTTCGAGGAGATCCTGGAGACATTATTGATTTAGGAGGCCATGCTGGAGCTGCTTGTCTGCGCATGGGCTGGGGTGCTCGTTTCGTCGTCTATGACACGGGCAGTGAGAATAGACCAAAATCAGGTAGCTTCTGGTGCCACTATGCTATTCCAACCCCTGTGATTGAAGCTGGTTCGCGGGCTAAAGCCGATACGGTTTTGATCAACTACGAAACTAACAATCCCCGCAATATCAACATTGATGCTGTGCACGTATGGGATGGGAACAAGCGAATCTTCGCTGCTGATGGCCTAAACTTTATCAATAGCACTCAGGGCGATGATGAATTTGACGGTGGCATATCTGGACAATCCTTCAGCCCAGATACCTCTGTTAACCTTTCACGCCTGTTCCGCCGAAACATTGTAGACCGCGATGTTTTCTTTGGCGTAGGCGTTTCAATTCTAATTCGCGCCAACGATGCAAGAGATGACTTCTTAGAAATCAGGAGTGTGGGTATTGACTTCGATCTACCTCGATAAATCAGGTGTAGCTGCGAATAAACCTTGTCCAAGCTAAGAAGTGGAGTTTTGCCTTAGAGGAAACTACGGTTTTCGACTTGGACTTGGTATAGTCTCGACAAAACTCAAAAGTGTATGAATAGTCGCTGGCTACTTATGCACTTTTGAGCATGTGAGCCTCTAGTACGATCGCGGATTTCCTGTCGGGTAGGTTGACTATGTCATAGCGGCGCTTCGTCGCTTTAATAATCGCGCTTTAATAATCAGGGCGATCGCCACCATCCAAGCAGCCATGCACTATTGCAAAACCTAGGCCATCACCATGCCGCCATCCACATTCATCACCTGGCCGGTGATGTAGGCAGCCGCCGGATCTGCCGCTAAGAACCGCACCATGCCAGCGATGTCTTCCGGCTGGCCGAATTTTCCTAGGGGAATGAATTTCAAAATCTCATCGGTGTTGGGCAAATTCCCCGTCATGTCGGTGGCGATGAAGCCAGGGGCCACCGCGTTCACCGTGACCCCACGGGGAGCCATTTCTTTAGCAGCGGTCTTGGTGAAACCTATGACCCCAGCTTTAGCGGCGCTGTAGTTGGCCTGCCCAGGGTTGCCCATCTGCCCGGCTACCGATGCGATGTTGATAATGCGGCCCGATCGCTGCTTCAGCATAAGTTTGGCTACAGCGCGGGTGCACAGAAATACGCCGGTCAGGTTGAGGTCAATGACAGCCTGCCAGTCTTCGGGCTTCATGCGCAGCAGCAGGGTATCGCGGGTGATGCCAGCGTTGTTGACAAGAATATCGATGCGGCCAAACTTCTCCAGGGTAGTTTTGACCAGGCTATCCACCTCCGCTGCCTTAGACACGTCTGCCTGCAGGGCGATCGCCTGCCCCCCCGCCTCAGCGATCTGGGCTACCACCTCGTCGGCGGCCTGACTGGAGCGGGCATAGTTAACCACGACGGTCGCCCCTTCAGCGGCGAGGGCCACGGCCACCGCCCTGCCAATGCCCCGGGAAGCTCCGGTGACGATCGCCACCTGATCCGTCAGTGCTGCCATAGTTCTTTCCTCAATGGGTCCCGCCCGGAAACTCCCAGGCCATAGCCGATTATCTTACGCCATCGCGATCCCCGCCCGAAAGCAGTAAAAAGGCTGCCCAAGGGCCATACACAGCGCTAGGATTGACCCATGTGCAGTGATTGAGGCGTTCATAGCCATGGCAACTAAGCAGCAGTTTGGCAGCTTTGAAGAAATGATCCAGGGGAGTGACCTGCCGGTGCTGGTAGATTTTTACGCCGCCTGGTGTGGCCCCTGCCACCTGATGGCCAATATTATCGAGCAGGTAAACACCCAGCTCAAGGGGCAGGTCAAGGTCGTGAAAATTGACACCGATCGCTACCCCGACCTGGCCACCCGCTACCAGATCCACGCCCTACCTACCCTGGTGTTGTTCAAATCGGGGCAGCCCGCCGATCGCATTGAAGGGGTGCTGCCCGCCGATCAGATCGTGCAGCGGTTGCAGCCGAATCTGGGTTAGTCGACCAGCTTCATTAATGGGGTGCCAAGTCGGTCTGCCCGGGTAAGGAGTTGGGGGTTAGGAGAAGCTGACCCTGGCTTCGGGGGAGACGGGGGAAGTATTGGGAATGGCTTTGCTGGATGTGCCAAATCAATTTGAGGCCGCTGCCCAGGCGGCGATCGCCCTGGGCAGCAACCTGGGGGATTCTCCGCAGATTCTGCGGGATGCTCTGAAAATTCTCGATGGTCACAGGGATATTCAGGTGATTGCCCAGTCCCGGATTTACCGGACTGCACCGGTCGGGCCGCCCCAGCCTGATATTTACAACAGCTGCGCGCTGCTGAGCACCCGCCTGAGGCCTCCAGAATTGATGCAGGAACTGCTGCGGGTTGAGCAGATATTTGGACGGGTGCGGCGAGAAAAATGGGGGCCGCGATCGCTGGATTTGGACCTGCTGCTGTTTGACCAGCGCATTCTCGATAGCCCCACTTTAAAAATTCCCCACCCACGCATGGCCGATCGGGCCTTTGTGCTGGTGCCCCTGGCCGAGATCGCCCCAGACTGGATTGAGCCTATTTCGGAGCAGACAATTGCCGAAATGGTCAAGAAGGTGGATACCAGCGGTATCTACGGCCATCTTCCTAAGCCCTAGGAAGGTCGATAGAATGGGCAGACAGTTTTAAACGGGCCGTCTATGTTTCTGGGTCACGAACCGCCACAGCTGCTCAAGCAGCGCTTGTTTTACGAAGGCCGCAAGTTTAATTTCGAAGTCAATCGGCTCCGCCTGCCCAACAAAGCCGAAGGGGACTGGGAATGCATTCGCCACCCCGGTGGGGCTTTGGCCGTGCCCGTGACCGATTCTGGCCAGCTGGTGATGCTGAAGCAGTACCGCTTTGCCATTCAGGGGCGACTGCTAGAGTTTCCTGCCGGCACTGTCGAACCAAACGAAACTCCTCTGGAGACAGTACAGCGAGAAATCATCGAAGAAACCGGCTACCGCGCTGAAACCTGGCAGTCCCTGGGCAAGTTTCCCCTCGCCCCCGGCTATTCGGATGAGCTGATCTACAGCTTCCTGGCCACGGGCCTAACGCAGGTTGAGGATGCCGCGATCGGAGCCGATGCCGATGAGGATATTGAAGTGCTGTTAATGACTCCCCAGGAGCTAGAGAAGGCCATACACAACGGAGATGCCGTCGATGCCAAGTCTATCTCCAGCTTTTTTTTGGCACGCCCCTATCTGCCTAAATAATTTTCTCCCCTGGATCTGCCTGATGTATGGATGAAAAAGCTGTCAGGTTCCTGGAGCAGCAGCCTAAATGGCTGTTGCTGCTAGTGAGCGTTGGACTGGCACTGCTGATTGGCGGTGTTGACTTCGCCGTGCGGATTGATTTGGGCCTGTCTATCTTTTATTTAATTCCTATCGCTATGGCCACCTGGGCTATCAGCTTTAGGGTTGGCATCGTCCTGTCGATCTTATGTACGATCGCCTGGTTTCGGGCTGATATCGCTGCCAAGGACTACGATTTTTCCCTGCTGCCCTACTGGAATGCAGCCGTGCGGTTTGGCTTTTTTATTATCGTCAGCTACCTGCTACAAGAGTTGAGAACCGCCTATCAGCGTGAACAAAACCTGGCTCGCATAGACAGCCTGACTCAAATTAGCAACCGCCGGTTTTTTCTCGAGCTACTGCAAACTGAACTGGATCGGGCTCGGCGCTACAGCTATGCCCTCACCCTGGCCTACCTGGATGTCGATGAATTTAAGTGGGTTAACGATCATCTCGGCCACGCCGCCGGGGATCATCTGCTGCAAAGCCTGGCGCAGATTCTGAGAGATTCGGTGCGATCGCACGACGCCATTGCCCGGATGGGAGGGGATGAGTTTGTCATATTGCTGCCCCAAACTGACTTCGACCAGGCCCATCGGGCCCTCAGCCGCACCCATGGTCAGCTCAATGCCCTGAGCCAGTCTCGGGACTGGCCGGTTGGGTTTAGCATGGGAGCCGTAACCTTTACGACCCTGCCGGACTCGACGGACGCCTTGATTGCCCAGGCGGATCGGCTGATGTACGACGTCAAACAGGGGGGCAAAAATCGGCTGAAATTTCAGCAATATATCAACCATGCAAATTAAGCGCCAAAACCTGGGCTGGCCGGTCGATGACAGCCTGATGCGAGTTTATGTGGCCGAACCTGAACCGGCGGGGCGCTATCCCGGCATTGTTTTCTATTCCGATATTTATCAGCTGGGGCGTCCAATCACGCTGCTGTGCGATCGCCTGGCTGGCTACGGCTATGTGGTGGTCGCCCCGGAAATTTTCCATCGCCTAGAACCTATCGGCACGGTGATTGAGCCCAATGATTTGGGACGCCTGCGAGGCAACGATGACGCTCGTCGTACCGAGGTGGCTGAATACGACGCCGATGCTCGCAGCCTGCTGGAATGGCTACAGGCCCATGGAGCGATCGCCCCCGACAAAATTGGCGCAATGGGATTTTGCATCGGCGGGCATCTGGCGTTGCGGGCCGCCTTGCAGCCTGAGGTGAAAGCCACCGTCAGCTGCTACCCCACGGGCGTCCATAGCGGCAAGCTGGGCCGGGGCGTAGCCGACACCCTGGAACGATTCAAGGAAATCACCGGGCCAGTGTTGACCGTGTTTGGCAGCCTCGATCCCCACGTGCCTGCCGCTGGGCGAGAACAAATTTTAGCCGCTTTCGACCAGGCCAAGGTGAGTCACCAGAGCCTGCTTTACGAGGCCAATCACACCTTTATGCGGGACGACGGCTACCGGTTTGACCCTGCCGCCACCGATGCCGCCTGGGCCGAAATCATTGGGTTTTTCCGGCAGGAATTGGGTTAGGCATGTCAGTGACCGATTCTCGCCTTGCCCCGATTCACAATTGGTTTGCGGCCCAGGGCTGGCAGCCCCTCCCGTTTCAAACCGCAACCTGGGACGCCTATCTGGCGGGGCGCAGCGGGCTGATTCAGGTGCCGACGGGGTCTGGCAAAACCTACGGGGCGATCATGGGGCCGATCGCTGAAATGCTTGAAACCCCCGGCGTGGGCCTGCAGCTGCTCTATATCACCCCCCTGCGGGCCCTGGCGCGGGACATCGAGCAGGCGATCAAGCGCCCGATCTTAGAGAGCGGCTGGGGTTTAACGGTGGAGTCTCGCACCGGGGACACCAGTTCTTCCCGCAAGTCGAAGCAGCTCAAATCCATGCCGGACGTGCTGATTACCACGCCGGAATCCCTGTCGGTGATGCTCTCCTACAAAGACTCAGCCCAGCGATTCAAGCATCTGCGCTGCGTGATTCTGGATGAGTGGCACGAGCTGATGAGTTCTAAACGGGGCACCCAGGCGGAGCTGGGCATGACCTATCTGCGCAGCCTGAAGCCGGAGGTGAAAACCTGGGCAGTGTCGGCCACCCTTGGCAATCTGGAGGAAGCGGCCCAGTGTGCGGTGGGCCTGGGATCAGAATCGGCGATCGTCCAGGCAAATATTCGCCGAGACACGGTGATAAAAAGCATTCTGCCGGAGTCGGTGGATACCTTCCCCTGGGCGGGGCACCTGGGTCTACGGATGTTTGAGGCCCTGGTGGAAGCCCTGGATATTGACAGGTCCACGCTGATTTTCACCAACACCCGCAACCAGTCGGAGCGCTGGTTTCAAGCCCTGCACTTCGCCCTGCCGGAGCACGCGGACAAAATTGCCCTGCACCACGGTTCGATTGATGTGAAAGAACGGGAAGCGATCGAGGCGGCGGTGAAAACCGGCGATATCAGGTGGGTGGTGTGCACCTCCTCCCTGGATCTGGGGGTGGACTTCCAGCCGGTGGAGCGGGTGGTGCAGATTGGCAGCCCCAAGAACCTGGCCCGGCTCTTACAGCGGGCAGGGCGATCGGCCCACGTACCAGAGGGCACCTCGGAGGTATTCTTTTTGCCCACCAACGCCCTGGAGCTGCTGGAGATTTCGGCCTTTCGGGAGGGGCTGGAGTCGGGGGCGATCGAAACCCGTCACCCCCAGCACAAGCCCTACGACGTGCTGGTGCAGCATCTGGTCACCCTGGCCTGCGGGGATGGGTTTGAACCAGAGGCGACCCTGGCGAGTCTACGGCATACCGTAGCCTACCAGGATCTCAGCGACGAAGAATTTGGCTGGGTGGTGGACTTTATCGAAAAGGGGGGCAAGTGCCTGGGAGCCTATCCCCGCTACAAGAAGGTGGTGCTGGAAGAGGGCAAATACCGAGTCACCGACACTAAATTGGCCCGAATGCACCGCATGGGCATCGGCACCATCACCTCGAATACGGCGGTGAAGATTGTTTACACCAACCGGCGAGAAATCGGCACCGTGGAAGAAGCTTTTGTGTCGCGGCTGAAGAAAGGGGACGTGTTCTTCTTTGCGGGGCGGCAGCTGGAGTTTTTTCAAATGAAGGACATGGTGGTGACTGTGAAAAACACCCGCCGTCAGTCCACGGTGACGCCCACCTGGGGCGGGGGGCAGCTAGCGATTTCCGATACCCTCAGCCGCCACCTGCGGGAAGAGGTGGAAATGGCCCACCGCCAGACCAAGACCAACTTAGAGCTGGACTGTATCACGCCGATTCTGGCCACCCAGGAGCGGCTGTCTCGCCTGCCGGAAACTGCCGAGCTGCTGATTGAATCCTGCCGCACCCGGGAGGGGCAGCACCTCTACGTGTTTCCCTTTGAGGGACGGTTTGTCCATGAGGGGCTGGGGTTTTTGTGGGGCTATCGATTTGCCCAGCAGCAGCAGGCGACCTTTACGATTTCGGTGAACGACTACGGGTTTGAGATTCTGGGGCCGAAGGACTATCCCTATCAGGACTTATTTGGGGAGAGCTTCTTTAGCCTGGAGCACCTGGAGGCCGACATCAAGGCCAGCCTGAACATCTCGGAGCTGACCCAGCGGAAGTTTCGGGGGATAGCCCAGGTGGCGGGGCTGGTGTTTAAGGGCTATCCGGGCTCCCGCAAGACCTCCAGCCAGCTCCAGGTAAGTTCGTCCCTATTGTATGAGGTGTTCTCGAAATATGAGCCAGAGAGTCTGCTGCTCAAGCAGGCGGAGCGGGAGGTGCTACAGGATCAGCTGGAAGCCCACCGCCTCAGCCAGACCCTCACCCGGCTCAAAGAACTCTCGGTGGTGTGGCAGGCCACCCAGCGTCCGTCGCCCCTGGCCTTTCCGTTGCTAGTGGAGCGGCTCAACTCGAAAATGTCGAACGAGTCGCTACTCCAGCGCATCGATCGCCTCAAGCAGCAGTGGGACAAAAAGTAACGAAAGGTAACAGACGATGCGGGATAATGGGAGGGTTTCAGCTAGTTGCAATCTAGGAGGAATCCGATGCCCGTACCGACTAAGCTCGCCACCATTGACGGCCAGCCTTTAGACCCGGCCACCGTCGAAGGCAAGGTGGTGCTGTTTGTAAATGTCGCCAGCAAGTGCGGCCTGACCCCCCAGTACAGCGGTCTGGCGGAGCTAGATAACGAATACAGCGATCGCGACCTGGTGATTGTGGGCGTGCCCTGCAACCAGTTCGGCGGTCAGGAACCTGGCACCCCCGACGAAATCAAAGAGTTCACCAGCTCCAAGTACAACGTGGAGTTTCCGCTGCTGGAGAAGCAGGACGTGAACGGTCCTAACCGCAGCGCTCTGTACCAGGCTCTAGTGGGTGACGGTCCAGATATCGCCTGGAACTTCGGCAAGTTCGTGGTGGGCCGCGACGGTGAAGTGGTAGCTCGCTTTGAGCCCCAGACTCCGCCTGACGATCCGGAATTGAAAGCCGCGATCGAGAAGGCGCTAGGTTAGATTCAGACATCCATTTCTGGCCAGGGCACGGCATTGCCGTGCCCCGATGGCGAATTGGTGATACAGAGTGCCGCGTCTCTACGGTGGTTAACCATGACCGTTTCTAAAACTCGGCTTACCTTCGACGAATATCTGGCCTATGACGACGGCACCGATACTCGCTATGAGCTGGTGGACGGGGAGCTGATTGAAATGCCTCCCGAATCTCCGGAAAATCTAAACCTAGCGCGGTTCTTACTTGTTCGCCTGTTGCAGTATTTTCCTCTAACCTGGGTTGTTAATAATACCGAAGTTGAGGTGAGTGGTCGGCTTGCCCGCTGTCGTGTGCCTGATTTACTGGTACACACGGAGGAATCGGCGGCGGCTTTAGAGGGGGCTAGGCGAGCCACCATTACTCGCGACATGCCGCCCCCGGCCCTGGTGGTGGAAGTGGTGAGTCCAGGAGAGGACAACCGCCGACGGGCCTATCGCTATAAGCACACAGAACATGCGGCCAGAGCGATCGCAGAATACTGGATCGTCGATCCCCAAGAACGCCAGATAACGGTGTGCCAGTGGGTGGAGGGGCAGTACGAAGACACCGTATTTCGAGGTGCCGATGTGATCCGCTCCACCGTCGTCCCCCGATTGGAGTTAACCGCCGATCAGCTCTTTGCCCTGGACGATGGTTCATCCCTGCCAGGCTGAGCCTAAGACTGAAGTCCATGGCCCCCGGCATCCGCTCAAGCTAAGTCGTCAAGGGGCATGGGAAATTGGAATGGTGATGACAAACTCAGTGCCCTGACCAGGGGTTGAGAAGCATTCCAGGGTTCCCTGGTGCTTTTCAACAATGATTTGATAGCTGATGGACATGCCGAGGCCGGTGCCCTTGCCCACCGGCTTGGTGGTAAAAAAGGGTTCAAAGATCTTGTTTCTGAGCTGTTCAGGGATGCCGCCGCCGTTATCCGCGATCGCAATCCTTGCCCAATTGCCTTCTACCACTGACGTGTCGATGGTAATCTGGGCCGCATTCTCGCCAAGGGCATTTTCAGCAGACTTGGACCTGTCTTCTAGGGCGTCGATGGCATTACTGAGGATATTCATAAATACCTGATTCAATAGGCCCACATAGCATTCTATGGGAGGTAATCCACCGTAGTTTTTAACAACCTGAATCTGGGGATAATCCCCTTTGCCCTTGAGGCGGTACTGCAAAATCAGCAGAGTACTTTCAATACCCTCGTGGATGTCGACAGATTTAAATTCCGCCTCGTCCATGCGCGAAAAATTGCGCAGGGAAAGAACAATATTGCGAATGCGATCGGTGCCCACATTCATAGAACGCAGCACTTTCGGAAAATCGTGCTGGATGAAGGGCAGATCAAACGTTTCGATTTCGGCCTGGACACTTGCCTGGGGAACGAGGCTGGGGCGCTGATAGATCTCAACGATACTCAGAAGGCTCTTGGCATACTCTTCGACGTGCTGAAGATTGCCGCTGATGAAGTTGACCGGATTATTAATCTCATGGGCAATGCCAGCTACTAGCTGCCCCAGGCTGGACATCTTTTCGCTCTGAACCATCTTTAGCTGGGTTTCCCGCAGCTCTTTGAGGGCCTGCTCCAGGGCTTCGGCCTTTTGCCGGTAGGCTCCTTCTGAGTCTTTGAGTTTGTAGTTGCTTTCTTCGAGCTTGGCGGTAGCCTGCCTCAGCTTTCTTTCGGCTTCCTTGCGGCGGTTGATATATTGATGCACCAGCGCCAGGAT
>PYEQ01000634.1 GCA_003017785.1 filamentous cyanobacterium CCP5
ACCATAGAGATAGGCAGCGATCGCCGCATTAGCAAGGATCTCTATGCAGCTAGACCTGACGTTGAACCAGCTGACCATTCAGCTTGAATGGTACGAGCAGCTCTGGGCCTTTACCCTGCACAATCAGATCGCTATTCCGCTGGCCCACATAGTCCGAGCCACCACTGAAGAACCCCCCAGTCGCTGGACTGACCTCAGAGCCCCTGGAACCCACCTGCCGGGGGTGATCAAAGCGGGGACTTACTACACGCGGCAGGGCCGAGAGTTCTGGTACGCCACCACCGATCAGAAATTTCTAGTGCTAGAGCTGCGGGACGAGGCCTACCAAAAAATTGTGCTGACTCCGGACGACCATCAGACCTGGGCCGATCGCATTAGTCAGGCTAAAGCGAACGCAAACGGAGACATCCCATGATTGAGTACCGCAACCATCCCGATAGCAACCTAGTTGAAATCAGCGTGACCGGTAAGGTGACAGAAGCTGACTTTGACCAGGTGATGACCCAGCTCAAAGGCGATCTGGAGCAGCACGGCCAGCTACGGATTTTGGAAGAAATCCAGAGCTTCGAGGGCATCGACCCGATTGCCCTGTGGAAAGACGTGCGCTTTGGTCTGGCCCACGTCAACGACTTCACCCACGCTGCCGTCGTCGCCGATGCCAAATGGGTACGCACCTTTGCCGAGGCGATTAACAGCGTTCTCTCGGCGGAGGTCAAGGCGTTTGAGCGATCGCAGATCGAAGCGGCTCGCCAGTGGCTAGCTGGCGGTTTTGTCGCTTAATCAATCGGGCTGCCGGATGAACTGGGCTCGAAATACGGGCTGGCCTTTCTCTAAGGTCACCCTTTCCCGCTCAGTTTGGGCCGGGAAGGGGCTGGCGGCGAGCCAACCTTCCTGGGTGCGAACAAAGGCGGGATGTTCGGAGAAGCGATCGCCCATCTCTTGCGCCACTTCTTCTATGTCCGACTGAATCACCACCTCGCCACCAAGGGGTAAGAACTCCGCCAGTTCCGCCACCAGTTCGGGCTGCGCGACTCGCCGCTTCTGGTGGCGCTTCTTAAACCAGGGGTCGGGGTATTGAATGCTGACCCGCTGGAGGGCATTGGGGGGCAGGCTGGCGAGCAGCGATCGCAGGGATACGCTGACGTTGCCAAATAGAAAGTGCAGATTTTCCAAGCCTGCCTCGTCCCGCCGCTGCAGGGCGTAATCTACTACCGGGCGGCGAATTTCGACCCCTAAAAAGTTCCACTCCGGCTGGAGTGCCGCCATCTGCAGCAGAAAGTCTCCCTTGCCACAGCCGATGTCGAGGTGCAGGGGGCGATCTCGGTGGGCGTACACTTCGCTCCAGTCGGGCAGTTCGATGGGGCGCAGATATTTTTGACTCAGCGGGTTAACGTGCTGACGAACGCGGACAGGCATGGAGAATACAGGGAGAGAACTTGATCGCTGGGTGAGCGTAGCCGTTTCGCGAGCGACATGAAACGCCTGCGTCTCCCACAGGGAGAAACCCAGGCTAGGCTAGGGAAAAACACCTAAGCAATCATGGGACAGCGTTTTCGATTTGCCATTATCAGCGATCCTCACATTACCCTGCCGCATACCCTCTACGACTCGCCCCAGCGATTTCACCTGGTGGAGGTGAGCATTCCCTCCTTTGAGCAAATCCTGGACCATCTAGAGACTCTAAATCTGGACTTTCTGCTGCTGCCGGGGGATCTGACCCAGCACGGGGAATGGGAAAATCACCGCTGGCTGGTCGATCGCCTGAAGCAGCTGCCCTTTCCTAGCTACGTGGTACCGGGGAATCACGATATCATTCAGCGCGACGCCAGCGATCGGGCGATCGGGCTGGCGGATTTTCCGGCCTTGTATCAGGACTTCGGCTACAGCGACGGCCAAACTCCCTACTACAGCCAGGAAATTTTGCCGGGGGTGCGGCTGATGGGCCTAAATTCTAACGCCTTCGACGGGGCAGGAGCGCAGATCAGTAGCGGCCACCTTGATCTAGAACAGTTAGTCTGGCTAGATGAAACCCTGGCGGCATTCCAGGATGAACTGTTGCTGGTGATGCTGCACCACAATGTGCTGGAGCACCTCTACGGGCAGTCGAAAAGCTCGATGGGCCAGCGCTATATGGTCAGCAATCGCCACGACCTGATTCGCCGGGTCGAAAATCGGGTGCCGCTGATGTTTACCGGCCACCTGCATGTGCAGAACGTGGCCCGCCACGGCAGCCTCCACGAGGTGCTAACTGGGTCGCTAGTGAGCTATCCCCATCCCTATCGGGTGGTGGAGATAGAGCAGTCTGGGGGCGAACTGACGGTGCAAATTGAGAGCCATCGGGTGGCGGCGGTGCCAGACTGGCCAGATTTACAGGGCACTTCCTTTGACTGGATGTGCGATCGCGCTATCCCCTTCATGACCAAGCTGCTCACCAGCCCCCCGGTGGATCTGCCCCTGGCACAAGCGCAGGCGATCGCCCCCAAACTCAAGCATTTCTGGGCGACAATCGCCGATGGCGATCCCCAGTTTGACTTCTCCCATCTGCCCCCGGAGGCGCGGCGGTTTCTGGATAACTTCTCAGCGGTGGACGATCAGGGCAACCCAGAGGCGATCGACAACCACACCACCCTGAGATTGACCTACGGCCCTGGGAAGACGGCTATGTCTCTGTAGATGCGCACTTTCTTTACAACGACTTCAAAGTCAACTGCCCCGATTTAGCCTAAACATCCCTGTAAAGAGAATTCAGAGAGTTCCAGCTGCCCGCTAAGCCCCTGCTCAAGAGCTTTCTCATGATCCAAATTCAATCTTTTCTGCCGTCCCCTGATCGGGAGGCGGTACCAGC
The DNA here is from genome assembly GCA_003017785.1 of filamentous cyanobacterium CCP5. GTDB lineage: Bacteria > Cyanobacteriota > Cyanobacteriia > Phormidesmidales > Phormidesmidaceae > CCP5. Next base: position 2,846 of record PYEQ01000634.1, read on the forward strand.
CCAGCTGCCCCGAAGCCTCTATCTTCCTAAGCGTCCTCGCCGCTTGCGCCATTATCTGATTGGCTCCCCCGAAGACACTCAGCATGCCATTGATCGCCTGCATCTACTCGGCTACCTGGATCGCCTCAGCTGGAGCCACACCATCGCTGTCCCCGACAACGGGCTGATCATCCGTCCCGACGACGATGATATTC